>JAADFY010000074.1 GCA_013152625.1 Alphaproteobacteria bacterium | reverse complement strand
GCATCCCAGTGAAACCGCGCATCCTCATTGTTGAGGATGAAGCCGATCTGGTCACCATGCTGCGCTACAACCTTGAGAATGCGGGATATGTGGTTCGGTGTGCGGCCACCGGTGAGGAAGCCGATTTGTGCATTCGCGAAGAGGTGCCCGATCTCATATTGCTCGACTGGATGCTGCCTGAGCTTTCCGGCATCGAACTGTGCCGGCGCTGGCGGGCGCGGGCCGAGACCGCCCAGGTTCCCATCGTCATGATGACCGCCCGTGGCGAGGAGCATGACCGGGTGCGCGGTTTGACCACCGGCGCCGACGATTATGTGGTCAAGCCATTTTCGCTGCGCGAGCTATTGGCCCGTGTCCGGGCCCTTTTGCGCCGCGCCAGTCCGAAACTGGTCTCTGCCCGATTGCGCGCCGGCGACATTGAACTGGACCGGAACGCCGTTCGGGTGACCCGGGGCGGGCGGCAAATACGGCTTGGCCCCACGGAATATCGGTTGCTGGAGTTTTTCATGTCCAGCCCCGGTCGCGTACACAGCCGCGCCCACTTGCTCGATCAGGTATGGGGGCATGCCAGTGATGTGGAGGAACGCACGGTGGACGTGCATGTGGGCCGTTTGCGCGAAGCGCTTAACAGGGGCCGGGCCACAGATCCGATCCGCACCGTCCGCGGTGCCGGTTATGGCTTTGATCCCGACCCGGTCAGCGCAAATATATCCAAAAGCCCCAGGCGAAAACAAACCCGCAACCCCTGACCCCGCGCCGCCAGGGGGAGGGGGGCAAGGGGGAAGATGGGGGTCTCCAAAGGCAAAAGCATTCAAACGCTCACAAATTATACATGCCCGGCTCTCAACGGGGACGGAGCGGCCCTTCAGGCCGCCCTCGCGGAGGCCGGGGCAACGCCCCGAATAGCCGTGAGGGAAAACAAGAGGGTGGTGCGAACCTCCAAAGGCAAAAGAACGCTTTGGTTGACCATTTATACATGCCAGGCACGGCGAAAGTGCAAGCCTCTATGTGACCAGCCCGTCCGGCGCGAGGACAAAAAGAGCCGCCATCATAGAATCCGCCCCGCCGAAGGCGGAATAGCCGTGAGCGAAGAAAGAGCGTGAGACAAAAAGAGCCGCTACTATGACCTAACGGCGTTTGCGATCCATGGTGTGATAGGCCCGGCGGGAATGGAACTCGCAATAGGGTTTGTTGTCGTTGGGCTCCTGGCCGCAAAAGTAAAAGTCGTCGGTCATCGGGTCGCCGATTGGCCATTTGCAGGTCTGTTCATTCAAAGACAGCAAATCGAGCCTGTTTTCCGGTTCGATATAGATCTCGGCGACCTGTTCGGGGGCGGCGGCGATTTCTGCCGATCCCTCCGGCTGGATTTTAAGGGCGGTGGCCCCGATCATTGGCGCGTTTGTCAGGTGGCGGCGAACCGCCCCGGACATCGCGCCTGACGCCGATCGTTTGGGAATGCTCGGGCGCGGCTTGCGGGCTCTTGGCGCTGTTGAGGCCGGTTTTACGCGACCGGACAGTTTGAGCCGGTGAACTTTTCCGATCACAGCATTGCGGGTTACGCCCTCGCCAAGGATGGCCGCAATCTGGCTGGCACTCAGACCTTCCATCCACAGCTTCTTGAGCAATTCCACGCGATCATCAGTCCACGCCATTTGGCCCCTCCAAAAGAATTTTCTCGAATCCCGGTCAGAGTCCGCCGCCTGGCCGGTTTTCATATTTCCGCCCAACCCACTACCACTCGTGTCTCATTGGGGTCCGCCGCACGAGATGTCGTGCTCCCATGGGCCGGACTGTACATGACCGGCGGAATCGGTGGCAAGGCGGCTACCCTGATATCCCCGCAAATTTGCCCTGGTGGCCGGTCTGGTCCGAACAAGGGGCCGCAGGTGTGCCATATTTACACCTTGAATTGACAATTGCATCGTTGACGCTCAAAGTGGCAACCGCAAACGTGCTGCCCGAGGGTGGCGCGTTTTTTTGGTTTTCCAAGCCCGGCTGGCGTCCGGCGGGCGCCCGTCTGCCCCGGTCCTTCTGCAATTCAAGGAGCCTGAATTATGTCATCGTTGTTTGGCACCTATGCCCGGTCCGAACTTGCATTCGAGCGCGGCGAGGGCGTGCGCCTTTATACCGCTGACGGCACCGGGTACCTTGATTTTGCCGCCGGTATCGGCGTGAACTCCCTGGGCCATGCCCACCCCGCACTGGTCAAGGCCCTGCACACCCAGAGTGAAAAACTCTGGCATGTGTCCAACCTGTATCAAATCCCCCAGCAGGAACGTCTGGCCGCCCGGCTGGTTGAACACACGTTTGCCGATCAGGTGTTTTTCACAAATTCGGGGGTCGAAGCCGTGGAGTGCGCCATCAAAACAGCACGGCGCTACTTTTTCGGCACCGGCCAGCCGCAAAAATACGAGATCATCGCTTTCTCCAACGCCTTTCACGGACGGACCCTGACCACTATTTCGGCAGCAGCCAACCCCGCCCATGTGGAAGGGTTCGGGCCGCTGACCCCCGGCTTTGTCCAAACCGGAACCGGTGATCTGGCCGGGGTCGAGGCGTGCATCGGCCCGCAGACGGCGGCCATTCTTATAGAACCGGTCCAGGGCGAGGGGGGCGTCAAGGCCATTGCCGAGCCGTTTCTGGCCGGATTGCGCACACTTTGTGACCGCCACGATCTGTTACTGATATGTGACGAGGTACAATCGGGATACGGGCGCACCGGGCGGTTTTTCGCCCATGAGTGGGCCGGAATATCCCCCGATCTCATGGCCGTGGCCAAGGGTATAGGCGGCGGATTTCCCCTGGGCGCCTGTCTGGCCACCGAACGGGTGGGTAAATATATGGTCCCGGGCACCCACGGTTCCACCTACGGCGGCAATCCGCTCGCCTGCGCGGTGGGCAATGCGGTGCTGGATACCATGCTGGCGCCGGGGTTTTTTGAACATGTTCAGGAAATGGGCCAGTATCTGGCCTGGCACTTACAGCAATTGTCTCAGAAGTATCCCTCTTTGGTGCTTGAGGTCCGCGGCAAGGGCCTGTTTGCCGGTCTGAAAGTTGCGCCCGATGTGCGCGATTTTGTTGCCCGGCTGCGCGACAACAAGTTACTCACGGTTGCAGCTTCTGGCGGAGTGTTGCGTCTGTTGCCGCCGCTGATCGTTGAGAAACCCGATATTGACGAGGCCATCCACATTATGGACCGCACTTTGGCCGGTTTGGCCGGGTTGGCCGGGCAGGGCGAGAAATGACGTCCACGCCCCCACCATCCGGCCCGCGCCATTTTCTCGATCTTGCCGATTTTGATGCCGCCACCCTGCGCGCAATTCTCGATCAGGCGGTAGCGCTGAAGGCGGCGCTGGCCCGGGGCGAGCGGCCCCCGTTGCTGGCCGACAAGGTGCTGGCGATGATTTTTGAACGCCAGAGCACCCGCACCCGGGTGTCATTTGATGTGGGTATGCGCCAGTTGGGCGGGCAGACCTTGATGCTCACCGGCGCCGAAATGCAGCTCGCCCGGGAGGAAACCCTGGCCGATACCGCCCGGGTCATGTCCCGTTATGTGGATGCCATCATGATCCGCATTATTTCCCACGATGATCTGCTCGAACTGGCCGGTGCTGCCACCATTCCGGTGATCAACGGGCTGACCCACCGCTCCCACCCCTGTCAGGTCATGGCCGATATTTTAACCTATGAGGAACATCGCGGTCCCATTGGCAACGCCCGCGTGGTCTGGGTGGGAGACGCCAATAATGTGCTGGCCTCCTGGGTTCACGCGGTAAAGCTGTTCGGGGGAACGCTGGTCATCAGCACCCCCCCCGAATATGGCCCCGATCAGGCGCTTCTGGCTGATATTGAAAGCTCGGGGGGTGCCGTCACCATGGTCCGGGATCCGGTTCAGGCGGTAGACAATGCCGATCTGGTCATCGCCGATACCTGGGTATCCATGGGCGATACGGATGCCGATGAGCGGCGCCGGGTGCTGCGGCCCTATCGGGTCGATCAGGCGCTCATGGACAAAACCGCCCCCCGGAGCCTGTTCATGCACTGTCTGCCGGCCCACCGGGGTGATGAGGTGGTTGCTGAGGTCATTGACGGCCCCCGGTCCGTGGTGTTCGACGAGGCGGAAAACCGCCTGCATGTGCAAAAAGCGATCCTGTGCTGGGTTTTTGACGTCGGGTTTGTCGGGTCCTGACATGAGCCAAGCCTTGACATGAACAAAGCCCTGACATGAGCGAATTCCTTGAAGCGGTCGGCCTTGACCGGGCTGAAACGGGCGATGACAACCTGGTTGCCTTTGCCGTTGAACCCCTGGATTGCCGGGGGCGGATCGTCCGGCTCGGGCCGGCGATCGACACGCTTTTGACCAGCCACGACTATCCCGAACCCGTGGCCCGGCTCCTGGGGCAGGCCAGCGTTCTGGCGGTCCTGATTGGTTCGGCGATGAAATTTGACGGAAGGTTTGTATTTCAGACCCAGACCGATGGCCCGGTCTCGCTGATGATTGCCGATTTTTCCGCCCCCGATGCCATTCGCGCCTATGCCCGTTTTGATGCCAAAGCGGTGGAAGACGCGGTTAAAAGCGGTGCCGGCGATGCAGCGAGGTTGTTGGGCAAGGGCGCCCTTGCCCTCACCATTGATCAGGGGCCGGGGATGAAGAATTATCAGGGCATTGTCGAACTCGACAACACGTCCCTTGAGGCCGCAGCCCTTGGATACTTCGACCGGTCCGAGCAAATCCCCACGTCGGTTCGCCTGGCCGTCGGCCAGATGCAGGAAAAAGGGGCGGCGCGCCCCGGCCCCGTGTGGCGGGCCGGCGGCATTCTCGTTCAGCATTTTCCCCCCGCCCAGAAACCCGCTGGCAAGCCCGCTGATGATCCTGAGGGCAAGCCCGTTGGCGATCCTGAGGACATGCCGGCCCAGGATAACCCCGAAAACTGGCGCCAGGCCTCAGCCCATGTGCAAACGGTGAGTGATCTGGAACTGATCGACCCGGAAATCTCCCCGGAACGGTTGTTGTTTCGCCTGTTTCATGAGACCGGCGTGCGCGTGTTTCCGCCCCGCCCGATTGTGCACAAATGCCCGTGCTCGGCCCAAAAAGTCGAGGCCATGTTGAGCGATTTCAGCCCGGCCCAGCGCGCCGAAATGGCCGTGAACGGCGAGATCGAGGTCAAATGCGATTTTTGTTCGGCGAAATACCTGTTCAACCCCAACCGGTTTCAGGCCGGCCCCTGACCTTTCCAAAGTTTCATTTGAGTTTACCCGGGCCCGCTCCTATCTATTTGCGAACGCAAAAGGACAAATCCCGCTGGAAGACATCAATCAACCGACAGGCGAGTTAGTTCGCAAAGGTTCTGTTGACGGCCCCCCGGCACCCCGGCGCCGGGCGAGTATTGCCGGAATCATGGTACGACTTGCGTTAGCCGTGGTTATTGTTGTTGCTGCCGGCGCGTTTGCGTTCTGGCAGATTTCCAGCCGCCCCGAGCCCCCCGAGCGCGCCAACCGCGAGCGTTCGTTCACTGTTGCGGCCCTGGTGCCGGTTGCCGCCGCCCACACCCCGAAAATATTTGCTTTTGGCGAAGTGGTGGCCGGCCGCACCATCGATATGCGTTCCCAGGTGTCCGGCGAAGTGATCACCGTCTCCCCCAATCTCGTGGTCGGGGGCCGGTTGGCCGAAAACGATGTCCTGCTCGCCATCGATCCGTTTATCTATGACGGGGCGCTGGCCGACGCTAAAATTGCCGTCGCCGATACCCGGCTGCAGCTCAGCGTTGCCCAGGAACAACTGGCCATCAATGAGACCAATCTGGTTGCGGCTGAACAACAGTATGATCTTTCGGTTCGCGATTTTGAGCGTGCCGCGTCCCTGCTTGCCGCAGGTTCCGCCACCGACAAGCAGGTGGATGATCGGGCCCTGATTGTCGCCCAGCGGCGTCAGTCTCTGGACCAGACCATGGGCTCCATTCGGGTCCAGACCGCAACCATCCAGCGTCAGCGCGCGGCTATTTCCCGGGCCGAATGGGTGGTGGCTCAGGCCGAACGCGCGGTGCAAAACACCACAATAACCGCCCCGTTTGACGCCATCGTCACCGCCCAGAGTGCCCAGCCGGGCCGGGTGATTGCCGCCAACGAAATTGTCGCCTCCCTTTATGCCACAAACAGCCTGGAGGTGCGGTTTACCCTTTCGGACCGCCAGTATGGTCAACTGGTGTCCGCCGGGCTGATCGGGCGTGAGATCGTGGCGGAATGGGACATCGAGCCGGTCCCTGTTTCCGCCGCCGGCATCATCACCCGGGTCGGGGCCGAAGTCGATGCCACCTTTGGCGGGGTGGAGGTGTTTGCTCGGCTGGCGCCGGACCCCGATCTCGCCCTGAGACCGGGCACATTTGTCAGTGTAAGTCTGGACGGCATAACTTTTGAAAATGCCCTGCGGTTGCCCGAGACCGCCTTGTACGAGAACGATCACATTTACCGCATCCAGGACGGGCGCATGGCCCGGCTGGATGTTCGCCTGCTTGCCCGGGACGGGGCCCATGTCATTGTGGGCGCCGACCTGCCTGCCGGGGCGCGTATTATCACCACCCGCCTCGCCCAGGCCGGGGAGGGGGTAAAGGTCAATGTCGAGGGTGAAGAGCCGCCGGCGGGCGACCGGCCCCGCGAAGGAAGTGACGATCAGGGTTCGCCCCCTGTCGGCCCCCCGTTGCCCGGCAGGGGGCGATAGTGCGGCCCGCTCCGTCGATGGCGTCGGGAATTCTCGGTGCCTTTGTGCGTCACCGTAACGCCGCCAACCTGTTTATGCTCTTGCTGATAATTTTTGGTGCCTGGGGGGTGTCCAAGCTCAACCGGCAGCTCATGCCTTCCCTTGAAATCCACAATATCAATATTTCCGTCGTCTGGAGCGGTGCCACCGCCGCGGATATTGAGAAAAACATCCTACAGGCCGTCGAACCGGCGGTGCGTTATCTGGACGGGGTTCAAACCATCACCTCCCGGGCGGCGGAGGGTTCGGGCAGCATTACCCTCTCGTTTGCCCGAAACACCGACATGCAGGAGGCCGAGGCCCGCGTTGACGGGGCGGTTCAGTCGGTTCTGAATTTGCCCGAGGGTGCCGACGATCTCAAAGTCACCGCTTTGCAATTTTTCGATCCCGTGGCCTCGGTGGGTATTTCCGGCCCGTTTCCGGAGGCCACCCTGCGCCGATATGCCCGGGAAATCCGCGATGGATTGCTGGCCGCCGGGGTCGACCGGGTCCGAATGGTGGGCTATCGCGACCGGGAGATCGCTATCGAAGTGGGCGAAGCCCGGTTGCGCCAGCTTGGCCTGACCCTGGCCGATATCTCCAGTGTGGTGAACGCGGGCATTACCGACCAGCCCGCCGGGGCCCTTGAAGGTGATTTTGATGCCCGCATCCGCGCCGTTGCCGCCGGGCTTAGTGCCCCGGAACTGGCGGCAATTCAAATTCGCAATTCGGCCCAGGGCAATGTGATTTACCTTGGGGACATCGCCACGGTCACCGACACCTTTGACAATAACGACACACTGGGGTTCATGCGCGGCGTGCCCGCCATACGGCTGATGATTTCACGCACCGCCGCCGCCGATACCATCACCGCGTTCGAGGCCATCAAAACCTATGTCGCCGACATATCGCCAACCCTGCCGCCGTCGCTGAATATCGTCGTGTTCGATGCCGCCGCCTCATTGGTGGACGACCGGTTGTCGTTATTGATCACCAATGGCGCCACGGGGCTGGTGATCGTTTTGTTTGTCTTGTTCTTGTTTCTGGAGCCCCGGGTGGCATTCTGGGTGGCCGCCGGCATTCCCATATCGGTTCTGGCCACCCTTGGCGTCATGTATCTGACCGGCCAGACCATCAATATGATCTCCATGTTCGCCCTGTTGATGACACTTGGCATCATTGTCGATGACGCCATTGTTGTGGGCGAACATACCGCCACCCGCTATGCCGCCGGCGACACGCCGGCCGTGGCTGCAACCAGAGGCGCCTCGCGCATGGCCACCCCGGTCATTGCCGCCAGCCTGACCACCATGGCAGCATTTGGCCCCATCCTGCTGGTCGGCGATGTCATTGGTCAGATCATGGCCGCATTGCCCCTGGTGGTCATGGCGGTTCTGCTTGCCAGCGCCCTGGAGTGTTTTTTCATCCTGCCCGGCCATCTCGCCCATTCCCTGCCTAAACAGCGCCGGCGGCCGGGCTGGTTTCGCCGCCGGTTTGATGCCGGTTTTGCCTGGTTTCGCGAGCATGTGGTGGGTGCCCTGTCCGATTTATCCTATCACTGGCGATATGCCACGGTGGCCCTGGCGGTGGCGCTGGCCATTTTGTCCGGCTCGCTGTTGGCCTCCAGTCAATTGCGTTTTCAGTTTTTCCTCTCCGCAGAAGGAGAGAGTTTCAATATTTTTGCCGCCTTCCAGCCCGGCATTCCGCAAGAACAGATGCGCGCCATTATTGTCCGGATTGAACAAGCGGTCACCGAAGTGGAAAACGAGCTTGCTCCCCCCGGCGAGGATTTGGTTCTAACCACCTATGCCACCCTAGATCTTGAAAACAGCGGCGCCTTTATCTCACCCCCTCCGAACAGCGTACGGTGCGTACCGCCACCATTGCCGACGCGCTCCGCAAGGCGATCCCCTCGGTGGCCGGGGTGGAACGCATAGGGGTGCGTGAACGCCAGGGCGGGCCCCAGGGGCAGGCCATCGATATACAGTTCACCGGTGCCGGCACCGAAACCCTCAAACAGGCATCCCAGGATCTGCAAGCGGTTCTTGAGGGCTATTCCGGGGTGACCTCCATTTCCGATACACTCGCTTATGGCAGCCCGGAATTAATTCTCGCCCTGACCCCCCGGGGCCGGTCTCTGGGCTTTGATCTTGCCGGGCTGGGCGCCCAGGTGTCCGAGGCGTTTCGCGGCCGAACAGTGCGGCAGGTGGCCGCCGAAGAAGAAGAAATTACCATCAGCTTGAAACGGGTGGGGCGGGGCACCGGCTCGGCAGCCTTGCGAGAAATGTCGGTACGCGCCCCCGGCGGGGCATTTGTTCCCCTGTCCAGCGTGGTCACGTTTTCCGAACGGCAGACCTTTGACCGAATTCGGCGCGAGGAGGGGAAATCGGTGGTTTCCGTGCGCGCCGATACCGCCGAGAATGTGGATAGTGGCGAGATTATCTCCCAACTCACCGCCACCGATCTGCCCGCCATCGCTGAACGCTATGACGTGAGTTACGAGCTTGGCGGACGCAGCGCCGAGCGCGATGCCGCTTTTGCCGATCTGGGGGTGGGGGCCCTCATGGCCCTGGGCATCATGTACATCATCATTGCCTGGATTTTCCAGTCCTACACCATTCCGTTTGCGGTCATGCTGGTCATACCGTTTGGCGCGGCGGGGGCGATCTGGGGCCATTATCTGCTCGGCTATGATCTCACCATTATTTCCTTGATGGGATTGCTGGGTCTGGGTGGGATACTGGTCAATGACTCCATTGTCCTCATTTCCCGGTTGCAGGAGCGCATGAGCGCAGGCGAAAGCCTGCGCACAGCGGCCACCGGGGCCGCCCGCGACCGGTTGCGCGCGGTTCTGTTGACTTCCCTGACCACCATTGGCGGGCTGTTGCCTTTGTTGTTTGAATCCTCGTTGCAGGCCCAGTTTCTGATCCCAATGGCCATTACCATGGTGTTCGGCCTCGGGCTGGCCACGGTTCTGGTCCTGTTTCTTGTTCCCGCCTTTATCGGCATCGGTGCTGATATCGGCGCGATTTTTGGCTGGGCCTTTCTGACCCGCAACGGATTGACGTTTCGCCAGTTGCTTGGCGGCCATCACCACGACCGGCGCACCGGCGAGGTATGAGGCTTAAAAAAACTCTACCGCCGCCAGAAGCGCGGCAGGAACAGCACCAGCACCGTCAGGATTTCCAGCCGCCCCAGCAACATGCCCGCGATCAGCATCCACTTGGCGGTATCGGGCAGGGAGGAAAAATTGCCCGCCGGTCCGATCGTGTCCCCAAGCCCCGGTCCCACATTGGAAATGGCGGTGGCCGCCCCGGACAGGGCGGTAATCGCGTCCAGCCCGGTCAGGGAAAGCCCCAGCGCCAGAATCAGAAAAACCAGAATATAGATGAAGAAAAAGCTCATTACCGAGGCGGCAACGCTGTCGGGCAGAACCTTGCCATTATAGCGGCGCACCGAGACCGCCGAAGGGTACAGCATTTGTCGAACATGGCGCTTCAGATCAATAAACAGCACCTGAAACCGGAATATTTTTATCCCGCACGCTGTCGAGCCGGCACAGCCGCCAATAAAAGTAAGTGTGAAAAATATGGCCACCGACAGGGCACCCCAACCGGCATAATTGGCCGTGGAATAGCCGGTGCCGGTAATGACCGACACCACGGAGAACAGGCCATGTCGCACGGCCTCTTCGCCGGCGAAAAATCCCCCCGCCATCTGTACCAGCGCCACCGCTGCCGCCGCGATCGCCACCAGCACCAGGAACGCGCGCACCTGCGGGTCTTTTGTCAGGGCTTTGGCGTCGCCCTGCGCCATTTGCAGGAACAACAGGAACGGCAGGGCGCCAAGGATCATGAATACCACCGCGATATAGTCGATGGCGGGGGAACCAAAGCTGCCGATAGAGCCGTCCCGGGTGGAAAATCCGCCTGTGGCCACCGTGGTCATGCCGTGAACAATGGCCTCGAACAGGTTCATGCCCGCCGCCCAGTATGAAGCGGTGGCAAGCGCCGTCAGCCCGGCATAAACTGCGGTCATCGCCCCAGCGATCTGGGCCGCCCGGGGCATTATTTTCTCCGCGGTATCGAACGCCTCGGCCTTGAACATCTGCATGCCACCGATTTGCAGCATCGGCAATACGGCAATGGCCATGACCACAATGCCCAGCCCCCCGAACCACTGCAAAAGCCCCCGCCACAGCAAAACCCCGGCCGACATATCGTCGAGGCCGGAAAGCACGGTCGCCCCGGTCGTGGTCAGCCCGGACATGGATTCAAAGATCGCATCGGTCAGGTTGGGCGCCACCCCCAGCCACAACAAAGGCAGGGCACCAAACCCGGCCAGCACCACCCACACCATGGTGGTCATCAAAAACGCTTCGCGGGTGTTTAACGAACGCTGCCGGCCCGATGAGGCCATCCACAGGCCGGCCCCGAACGCTGTGGTGAACAGGCCGGAAGCCAGAAAAACGATCCAGCCCGGATTTCCCGTGGCCGCATCGGCAATGGCCGGCAGACCCATAGCCACGCCCAGCGCAACGCAAAGCGCTCCAATGATCAGCAACACCAGCTGATATCGCATATTCTGGATCTGGCTCCTGAACCGCGTTTTCAGGCACGACAATGGGTTATCGCGTCCTTGTGAGCAACCCGGCACGCTCCCGGTTGGCTAACGGGCATCGGGCCATGTTAGGTCACATACCCATAAACGGAGATGAAATGGTATGAGCGAATTTGTTCACATAACAGGAGCAAGAACGACGGAAACCAAATGGTTTTCAAGGTCTTGGTACGCATTAGGTGGGCAAATTGGCCATATCCTCTTGGTCGCTCAATTGGCTTCAATCTGCTGTGTCAAAGAGCTCAACCGGGTGAAATACCCGCTTTTCGCTCTTCTTCGTGCATATTCTTGCCAATTGAAGCGCCATATCGCCCCCGTTTATGGGTATGTGACCTAGACCCATTCGCTCCCGCCGGAACCGGAAATACCAAAAAATATGCTCGACGCCCCCATGCGCAAGCTCATCGACCCGCCGTTAAACGCCATGGGCCGGGCTCTGTCTGATCTGGGGATAACTGCCAACGCGGTCACCATGGCCGGGCTGGTGCTGGGGCTGATTGCGGCGGGCGCCATAGCCTTGAACGCTTTTTGGTGGGGCCTGTTGTTCATCGGCCTGTCGCGCATCGCCGACGGGCTGGACGGGGCGGTGGCCCGGGCCACTAAACCCACCGATTTTGGCGGCTATTTCGATATTGCCGCCGATTTTTTGTTTTACGGCGCCATTCCATTGGGGTTTGTCATCGCCAACCCGGCCGACAACGCCATTGCCGGCGCCGTGCTTTTGCTCAGTTTTTATTTTAATGGCACCACGTTTCTCGGTCTGGCCATTCTGGCCGAAAAGCGCCACCTCAAAAGCACGGCCCGGGGCATCAAGTCGCTCTATTTCAGCGGCGGCCTGCTTGAGGGAACCGAAACCATAGCCTTTTTTGCCGTGCTGTGTATCTGGCCCGCCACCTTTGTCTGGCTGGCTTATCTGTTTGCCTTTGGCAGTTTTGCCACCGGTTTCATGCGCCTGATCAAAACCGCCCGGGCGTTCAAACAGAACGGCTCAGACCTGATCGAGGGCGAATGAGAGATCGGCGATCAGATCGTTGGCATCCTCCAGCCCCACCGACAGCCGCAATATCCCTCCCGTGATCCCGAGCCCGGCCCGCACCTCATCGCTCAACCGGGCATGGGTGGTGGTGGCGGGGTGGGAAATGATCGATTTGGCATCCCCCAGATTGTTTGAAGTTGCAATCAGCGCCAGGGCATCGGCCAAAGCAAATGCCGCGTCCCGTCCCCCTGCCATTTCCATGGCCAGAAGGGTGGAACCCCCGGCCATTTGTTTCTCGGCCAGATCGAACTGGGGATGGGAGGCGTGGCCGGGATAGTATAGCCGGGCCAGTTTTTGGTTACCCGACAGGAAGTTGGCGATTTTACCCGCACTTTCAGTCATTTTCGCCACCCGGATGGGCAGGGTTTCCAGCCCCTTGAGCAGCACCCAGGCGTTGAACGGGCTCATGGACGGCCCGGTCTGGCGAATAATGGTGTGAATATCGCCTTCGATCACGTCTGCGGTGCCTAAAATAATGCCGCCCAGTGCCCGGCCCTGTCCGTCGATATGTTTGGTGGCCGAATAGACCACCAGATCCGCCCCCAGTTGCAGCGGTTTTTGCAGCATCGGGGTGGCAAACACATTATCCACCACCAATAGCGCCCCGTGGTCATGGGCAATATCGGCCACCGCCCGGATATCCACCAGTTCCAGGGTGGGATTCGTCGGGGTTTCGATAAATACCGCTTTTGTATTGGCGCGCATGGCACGGGAAAAACTGGCCGGGTCTTTGCCATCCACCAGGCTGGTTGAAACGCCCCAGCGCGGCAAATAGTCCTCCACCACATACCGGCACCCCCCGAACAGGGCCCGCGACGCCACCACATGATCTCCCGTTTTTACCAGGGCCATCAGGCAGGTGGTCACCGCCGCCATGCCGCTGGCGGTTCCCCGCGCCGCCTCCGCCCCTTCAAGCAGCTTCATGCGCTCCTGAAACATTTCCACGGTGGGATTGGAACCGCGAGTAAATGTGCCCCGGCTCGTCGCCCTTGAACCGCGCTTCGGCTGCCGCGGACGTGGGATATACGAACCCGGAATTGAAAAATATCGCCTCCGAGGTTTCCCCGTGTTGGGAGCGTTCGGTGCCCCCATGTACCATCAGCGTTTCAGCTGAAAGGTTTTTGCGGTCGCCCATTGGGTTGGTTTTGAGTGTCATCTTGCGTTCCAGCCGGAATTATCAACCGGTCCTAGGCCCGATTGAACCTTGGCGTCAACTCACGGGCTTGCTAACCAGAGTACGCAGCTTGCCCCGGGGCATGATCCGGCAAACGCGAAAGGCACCATTCGTGACGGAACCAGCCAGCAGCGGAATTTTTTCCGCCCGTATGATCGCCGGCCTCATGGATCAGGGCGCCCTGAGCGCCGACCACCCCATCGACGACGCCCAGATTCAGCCCGCCAGTCTTGATCTTCGCCTGGGAAACGTCGCCTACCGGGTCCGGGCCAGTTTTCTGCCCGGTCCGGACCGCACCGTTGACCATCGTATCGAGGCGCTCAAACTGCACCAGATTGATATTTCCGGAGGCGCTGTTCTGGAGCGCGGGTGCGTGTATATCGTCCCGCTTGCCGAGTGGCTAAAACTGCCCCCCGACATCTCCGCAGCCGCCAACCCGAAAAGCTCCACCGGGCGCCTCGATGTGTTCACCCGGGTCATCACCGATTATGGCCGCGCCTTTGATACCATTATTTCGGGCTATGAAGGCCCGCTTTATCTTGAAGTCAGCCCGCGCACCTTTCCCGTTCTGGTGCGTGCGGGCTCAAAACTGGCCCAGATCCGTTTTCGTGCCGCCCCGGCCACCTTGAGCGCAAAACAACATCGCCAGTTGCACGACGCCCAGACCCTGGTGTTTGACGAAAATGTCCAGGTCGGGGAGGGGGTGCCCCTGTCCATCGATCTGGAAGGGGCGAGCCGGAACCGGCTGGTGGGTTTTCGCGCCAAACGCCACACTGCGGTGATCGATGTGGACGCCAAAGCGGCCCTCGAGGTGCCCGATTTCTGGGAGCCCATAATTGATGCGGGCCGCAAGCGCCTGATTCTGGATCCCGATGAATTCTATATTCTCGTATCCCGGGAGGCGGTGCATGTGCCCCCGGACTACGCCGCCGAGATGGAACCGTTTGATCCTCTGGTGGGTGAGTTTCGGGTGCATTATGCCGGATTTTTTGACCCCGGTTTCGGTCATGCCGACGCCGGCGGTCGCGGCTCCCATGCGGTGCTTGAGGTGCGCAGCCACGAAGTGCCGTTTCTGGTCGACCACGGGCAACGGGTCGGACGCTTAATATACGAACGCATGGCCGAACGACCCGAAGTGCTTTACGGAGAAACCGCAGCCTCCAGTTATCAGGCCCAGGCCCTCAAGCTCTCAAAGCACTTTCGCCCATTTTCGGTTCCGCCATGAGCGGATCGGGCGGATCGGGCGGATCGAGCGGATCGAGCAAATCAGGCGGGTTCAGCCGGGGCAAAAACGTCCCGATTGGCATAAATGAGCTGGCGCACAAGTTATCCGAAATTGCCGTCGCCAAACGTATTCTGGTGGCCATTGCCGGCCCGCCCGGGGTGGGAAAGTCCACCTTTGCCCGCGCCCTGTGCGACCTGCTGGAACGCCAGCACCCCGGCGGGGCAAATATTTTGGCCATGGACGGGTTTCATTTTGATGACCGGATCCTGAATGCGCGCGGCCAGCGGTCGCGCAAGGGCGCCCCCCACACGTTTGACGTCGGTGGTCTTGGCGCCATGCTGTCGCGTCTGGTGGCCAACCGGGAAAAACAGATCGCTGTACCGGTTTTTGACCGGGAAATAGAAATCGCCCGGGCCGGAGCCGGCCTGATTGATCAGACATGTTCCATCATTTTGGTGGAGGGCAACTATCTGTTGCTCAAGGACAGTCCGTGGCGCGAACTGGGGCGCTTTTTTGATGTTAGCGTGCGCCCGGACGCCCCCCTTGGCGAGGTGCGGCGGCGGTTGCTGCGACGCTGGCGCAGGCATGGATTACGGGGGGAGGCGGCCGTCGCCAAGATCGAAGAAAACGACCTGCCCAACGCCAGAACGGTTATTGAAAATTCCCGGGCGGCCGATTTTGTGGTTTCAACTGTCCGCCCGCCAACCGGCGCCTGATTATTGCCGGGGCTGAATAACCCGGATATTTTCCAGAACGGCAGGGTCGGAAAAATGCCCGGTGGGGTCGGAATTGGTCACCAGCACATCAATGGCGGCCAACGAGGTGACGATATGGGGCGCCCGGCGGCGAAAGGTTTCGTCCCGCGCGATCAGAACCACGGTGCGCGTGTGTTGCAGGACATTGCGCACCAGTTCGACTTCCATGGGGTCGAATTCGAGCACCGAACCTTCTTCGTCGATGGCGCTGCCGCCGATAAACGCCACATCGAACTTGAACCGGTGATGGCTGGCGTCATTGGCCGTGGTCAGGATGGAGGGTTCCATTTTGCGCACATAGCCGCCGTAGATATAGATGGTCGCGTCGGTTTCCATGGCGCAGGAATGGGCCACCGACAGATTGGGCGTGGCAATGAGCACCCGCGAGCTGGCGCCGACAATTTCGTGCAATGAATCGAATGTGGTGCCAAGTCCGACAAAAATGGTCGCCCCCGGCGTTACAAATTCCGCCAGTTCCCGAATAAGCGAGCGCTTGAGGGTCACCAGGGTGCCGCTGCGGTTGGAATAGCTGTATTTGTTGCCGCCCCCGGGCGCCGCAAAGGCGGCGCCGAACCCTTTTTGCAACTGACCGCTTTCATCCAGTGTGCGCAGATCGCGGCGGATGGTCTGGTGCGTAACGCCAAACTGAGCCGCCAGATTGGCCACCGAAATCGCCCCCTGCATGCGCACCGCTTCCAGGATCATGCTGCGCCGGTCCCGTCCCTTGGAGGGGTATATATCGTCACTTTTGTGCAGCCGCACCGATGGTCCGGCTTCCCGGGTATTCATTGCAGCATGACCCCCAGATACGTGCGGTCATCGGTCAGTGCTACATTGGTCGAGCCTTTGGTGCTGGCATAGGCGTAAATCTTGTGCGGGTCCTCGGCCTCGACCTCGTCAAATGCCTGTTCCCAGGCGCGAACACCAAATGTGTCCCCCAGCTTGAAATACCCGTCCGAGAAAAGTTCGATCGAGTGAACATCGGACAAGGCATAAGAGCGTGTGGCAATATGAGCTGCGGGAACGTCAAACCCGTCCACGCACCCGTAGCCCAGCGCCCGGTCGGGGGAGTTTTGAAAATTGCCCTGCCCATACCGAATGCCGTGTTCGATAAGTTCCATAAGTTCGCCCTCGGGAACATTGGGTAAATGGGCTTTTGCCGCCAAAAGAGCCCGTCCTGAAATCTCTTCGATAACGCCAGGTCCGGCTGTGGGCGTTCCTTCTTTCTGATGTCGCGAGCCCGACCAGGTCATGTCCGCCGCATACTGGCCGCACAATTCCGCCGACACGCCTTTTTTGGCGAAATACTCCCAGGCATGTTGCCGCACGAAACTGGTCACATCGTCGAGGGGTTTAAGAACCTGCAGCACGTCATCCCCGTTCACCCGGATGCCGCTGTCCCCGACGGCAACGATTTCGAGTCGGTCCCCGATGACAAACGCTGCCATCATCGTACACCCCGCCCGTACCTTCCAGTCGGAGTTGACCGCATCGAGCGCGTTATTCTCGGCGTAGCCCCGGCGCAACTCGGTCGTCAGGTAGGCGATGAACCGCTCCGGTGTCGTATACCGCAGCGGCGGGTCGGCTTTGGTGTCGGTCTGGGCGAGAAAAAATCGCTCGGTGGCCCGGGCGATCCGCCGGGCAGCGAACTGGCCGGAAAGCACACCGTCATATCTGGTTCCGTTTCGGTCTGTTACCCCGTCAATGACCGCATATCCGGCGAACGGCATAACCACCAGGGCATCTTCATTATCTTGGGGGCTGTTGTATTTCTTGCCGAGGGTAAACGCCTCTAAACGCTTCATGGGTCCACCTGGTAACCGTCAAATCCATAACTGGAGACGCCGGATATGTGCCCCCCGGGGTCTGGGAGAAACCGGGGCGCCGTGTTTTCGGGCGCCCCGGAAGTATATTTGGCGTAACCTTGGGCTAGAGCGTGTCACCGATAAGTGGGTACCGGTTATCGGATAAATGACACGCTCAAACAGAGAATTAGACTGCGGTTTTGATTATATCAAAATATGACGCAGTCTAGTTGCCCGTGGCGGCCCGCCAGTTCTCCAACACGGTCTCTACGCCGCCGAAGTCGGACAGGGGCAGCGGGCTCATGGTGTTCAGCGAGGACAGATCGGGCGTGCCCGGAGGGCCAGCCATATCCACACGAACCGAACGACGCCCGATTTCCTGGGTCAGGATCTCCTGGGTTGATTTGGACATGGCCCAGTCGATGAAGATCTTGGCGCCTTCCGGGTTGGGTCCGTTCTTGACCAGCGCCACTCCGTCCGGTGTAGCCGGCGTGCCGTCAGTCATGTGCAAGATCGCCATTGGCGCGCCGCCTTTGACATATTCCAGCGCGTTATCTTCAAGGGTGACCCCCATGCTGGTTTCACCGTCGGCCACAAAACGCGGCACGGCACCGGAACTGTCGGTGAACACATAGTTCGCCGCGATTTCCTTGTACTGATCCCAGCCGTCATCCCCAAACAGGGTCAGAACGGTCTGCAACTGCTGCATGGCCGAACCCGAACTGTCGGCCCGGGCCGATGCGATCTGGCCTTTCCATTTCGGGTCAGCCAACTCGGTCCAGGTCTTGGGGGCATCCTCAACTGACAGAATATCAGTATTCACTGCCAGCACATAAACCACCGCTGTGTACGGGGTCCAGCTTGCATCGCGGATGAACTGAGGGTCGATCATGTCGAAATCGGCCGGGGTGTACGGCTCGAGCAGATCGGAATTCGCCGTCAGTTGTGAACCGGCAATGCTCCAGATTACATCGGCGGCGGGTGCATCGGCCTCGGCCCGGGCCCGTCGGGCAATGTCCCCTGAACCCATTTTGATAACTTCCGCATCCAGGCCCGTTTCGGCTTCAAACAACGGTAGCAAGCGATCAATGATTGAGGACTTGTGCGCTGAATAAATTACCACGGTGCCCGACTGGGCCATGGCGACGGGGGTCATAAAAGTTGCCAGAGCCAGTCCGGCCGCCAACCCCATCAAAGATCGTCTTCGAATACTCATGAGTTTCTCCCTTTTCGTTTTCGACTAAATTCTTGCCCGGCCTTTCTATCGTTGTCGGGAATTTGTTGCAATACGAAAATGATATGTTGCATTTCGAAAATTATGTTGCATTGCGAAAATTCTTTACGATAATGCTCGGTCAACGGCTGGCCCTGTGTTTGGATGCCAGTCGGACCTGCACAAAGCCTTAAGGGCGGCGCCCGGAAGCGATCTGATATGAGCTATTTGATATGAGCGATCTGAAATGAGCTATTTGACGGTCACCAACGCCACCAAGGTTTTTGGGGGTACTGTGGTCGCTCTGGCCGACGCTTCAATTTCGGTCGAGCCGAGCGAATTCTTCACCCTTTTGGGCCCCTCCGGGTGCGGCAAGACCACCCTGTTGCGCTCCATCGCCGGCTTTCACGACCTGACTTCAGGCGAGATCAGCATCAACGGCAAGGATTTGCGCAAGGTCCCCCCCCACAAACGAGACATCGGCATGGTGTTCCAGGACTATGCCGTCTTTCCCCATCTCAACGTGTTCGACAATGTCGCTTTTGGTCTCAAACCGCGAAAAGTCCCCGCCGCCGAGGTTAAAAAGCGCGTACCGGAGGCCCTCGAAGCGGTGCGCCTTGAAGCGCTGGCCGAGCGTTTGCCCTCGGCCATGTCCGGGGGTCAGCAGCAGCGTATCGGTCTGGCCCGGGCCATGGTCATAAACCCCCAATTGCTGCTCATGGACGAACCGCTTTCGAACCTTGATGCCAAGCTTCGGGTGGAATTGCGTGAGGAAATTCGCGAAATTCAAAAAAAGGTCGGTATCGCCACCATTTATGTCACCCACGATCAGGAAGAGGCCCTGGCCATTTCCGACCGGATTTGCGTCATGAGCGACGGGCACGTGGAGCAGATCGGAACGCCGGAACAAATTTATGGTGATCCCCAAACGCGGTTTGTCGCCAATTTCGTCGGCACCATCAATACCATGCAGCCCGGGGCGGCGCTGGACGGTCTGCTTGGCCAACTCGGGCTCGGTGATCTGGCCGCGGCCAATGCCGATGCCAGCTGGTCGGTGCGGCCCGAAAGTTTGCAGATAATTCAGGGTAATCCGGGCGCCGACGCCAAAGCTGCGGCCGGTACCAACGCTGAACTTAACGGCGCGGTTTCAAAATACACCTATATCGGGCGCGAATCCCATCTCCAGTTATCCACCGACGTGGGCGAGATCGTTGTCCATATTGCCAATCCCGGTCCCAGCTCAAAATATACCCCCGGCGCCCCCATCACGGTAAATATCGAGCGTCAGTCGGTGTTCGGGTTCGCCGCAACAGGCGACCGCATCAACACCGGGCCCGCCAAATAATGCGCCGGCCAGGTTTTTGGGGGCTGGTCCTGATTTTCGCCTGGACGGTTCTGGCCCTGTTGCTGTTCATTCCCGTGGGCAACGTTCTGGTCGCCTCGCTGTATGACCGGGCCGGCGAGTTTACGTTTGGCAACTATGCCGCATTTATCGAGCAACCAAGGTTCCGCCGGGCTTTCGTCAATACACTGGTTGTGGGGTTCAGCGGTCTGGCCGGGGCGCTGATCCTGGGTACGATCATGGCTTATTGCCTGTCGCGTTTTGTCATAGCTGGCTCGCGGTTCGTTTCCATGCTGGCCATTCTGGCCCTGGTCTC
>JAADFY010000073.1 GCA_013152625.1 Alphaproteobacteria bacterium | reverse complement strand
CTCCAAAGGCAAAAGAACTCAATCGTTCACATTTTATACATGCCCGGCACGGCGAGGTGCGAGCCTCTAAGTGAGCAGCCGCCATTAAAGAATCATCGAGGTGCGAGCCCCTATGCTCGCAGCCGCCATTAAAGAATCCGCCCCGCCACAGGCGGAGTGGCCGTGAGCGAAAAATCCCCGGTTACTGACCCACAATCTGGGGCAGCCCCTCTTCAAGGTTGCCATTGGGGTCGAGCATGGGCTCTGGGTTGAAGCTGGCCATGCGAATGGTCAGCGCCTCGGCCCGGTCCGGAGACATTTTCGCCAGCACCGGCGCCATTTTCCGTGGGTTCATGGCCGATGCCACTCGGTAAAGGATGGGCAGGCCAAGCCGGTTAAAGATCGTGGCCGCCTGGGTCGGTTTCATGGTTTCATACATGGCGATCAGGGCCAGAAACTCTGCACTGTCCTGTTCCTTTTTCGTCGCCACCAGCGCCGCCACCTGCGCCTCAAGGGCCTGAAGTTCCCCAAATCGAATTTCAAGCCGGTTTTCCGCAGCCGCCACCACCGCCGCCCGCAGATCGAGCTCTTCCTGAAGCGCATCAAGCTGTGTTCGCCGGCTGGCCAACCGTTGCAATAAAATCTGTTCGGTGTCTGCCAGCCCGCCGCCAATTTTGAGCGGCACCGGTTCGCCCTGGGAATCCAGCGCCATGGGAATGGCGTCTTCAAGGGCCCCCTCGGCCGGCGCTTCAATCATCAGTTCGTCCAGAAGCCCGTCCACCGCTGAAATCGCATCGCCCTCCGGCGCCGGTTCCCCCTCGTCTCCCTCGGCACCGGTCATTTCACCATTCTCAGGCGTTTGTTCCTGGGCATTGACCCCCGATGGGCCGCCCAGCAAATAACCCTCGCCGGTGATCAAACCAACGGATTTGAACACCAAAAGAGCCCCAAGCGCCAAAACCAGTACGGGGATCAGCCGGACAGAGTTCACGCCGCCACGCCCCGGGGCTTCATGCTCGAGAGCCGCTCCAGCGCATCACGGGCCCGCCCGTCGCCTCCCTCTGGCGGTGTTTCATTGGTAACGCCCGCCGCCCGGGTGATTTTCGATATTCGCTCCATGACCGCATGCCCGGCATTCACATGGTGGGCCAGATCAACGGTGAACCGCTCGGCGGCATCGAGCCGGGCGGAAAGCGTCAAATCGCATTCTTCTGCAGCTTCGCGCAGTCCCGAGATTGCCTGTTTCGCCAGATCGGTTGCCCCCACCAGATCAGTGACCATTTTTTGCAACTGCTCGCGATCCGTACGCAATCGGCTTAAGCGCACATTCAGGATCATGCAATATCCAATGGTGGTGGCAAGAAGTACCGCCACCCCGGCTTCGATTAATATTCCAAGTGGCAACCCGTTCATTGGCTTCGCTCCGCCTGTTCGTCCATGGCTTCAAAAACGGCCATGCTTACCCGTGGTGGATAGAGCCGCCCGTCGGCTCGAACCGAAATATTACGCCCGATATGGCCCATTTGCCCCTCGGTCAGCCGTATATCGCCACATCGAAGCGACACCGGGTCCGAGGGGGACCGCTCGAACATGACGGTGTCGCCCACCCCCAGAGTCATGATTTTGGACAGCGGCATCTGCCACTCATGCAGGACCGCGTGCACCTCGGTATCGGCGGCAAAAATCTCGGTGGCCAGATGGCCCTCCCAGATCGGATCACGGCCGAATTTTTCACCCATGAACATTTGCAGCAACTGGCCGCGTATGGGCTCGATGGTGGCATAGGGCAGCAAAATTTCGATCTTGCCGCCCCGGTCTTCCATGTCGATACGCAACTCGATCAGGATCGCGGCGTTGGCCGGCCTTGAAATGGCGGCGAACCGGGGATTGGTCTCCAGCCGCTCCACCTTGAACGTCACCGGGGTCAAAGGCTCAAACGCCCGTTCGCAATCGCGCAAAATGACATCGATCATGCGCCGCGCCAGGGCCATTTCGATGGTGGTATAGGGCCGACCTTCCACCCGGATGGTGCTGGACCCGCGCCGGCCGCCGAGTAAAACGTCAATAATGGAGTAGATCAGACCGCTATCCACGGTCATCAGGCCAAAATTGTCCCATTCCTCCGCCTTGATCACGGTTAAAATAGCGGGCAATGGAATGGAGTTGAGATAGTCTCCGAACCGTACAGACGATATCCCGTCCAGGGAGACTTCCACATTATCGGAGGTAAAATTTCTAAGCGATGTGGTTGCCAGGCGCACGAGCCGGTCAAAAACGATCTCGAGCATGGGCAGTCGTTCATAGCTGACCAGGGCCGAGTTGATCAGCGCCTGCACCCCGGTCAGGTCATTGCCAAGGGCCTCGTCCGGATCAAAGCCTAAAAGATTGTCGATTTCGTCCTGATTGAGAATACGGTCCGAGCCGGGTTCTTCTTCCTCCTCGTCCCCATCGATCATCGCCGCCCACTCTTCGGCCATGGCTGTGTCGGCGTCGCCACTCTCCTTGGCGTCACCCTCCGGCGTAATGCCGAATTCTTTCATGATTTCTTCTTCAGTCGGGTCAGCCATACTGGTGCAATCGGGCCCTACTGGACCAGAATCTCCTTGAATAAAATTCCATCGACCTCGGCTGGCTGAACCGCAATGTTCACCCGGCGCCGCAGTTCTTCCTTAAGCAGATAAAGGCCTGCCGATCCCTCAAGGTCGCTTTTGCGCAATTCGCGCAGATAAACCTGAAACGCATCAAGCACCCGGGGCATGTTCGGCTCGATGAGATCGATCACAGACTGATCGGCAACCTCCAGGGAAATATTGAGTTTCAAGAACTGCTCTTTTTGCCCCTCTTCGGCGCTCAGATTCACCGTCATCTCCGGCAGGTCATAAAAAATGCTTGGCTTGGCCGCCGCCATGGCCTCCCCCGAGGGTGGCCCGCCCATGAACAGAAAAAAGAATGCCGCGCCGCCGCCAAGCGCCAGAACAAGCGCCGCCGCCGCCCCGATGAGCACGAACTTGTTCAGTTTTTTCTTTGGCGCAGCACCGTCCTCGCCGGTCTCGTCCGCGCCCTCGGCGTCGGGATCGTCCGCTGATGCGGTATCGTCACTCATGACGGCCCTTTTTCGTCTTCGTTCATTTTTCACCCCGGCCCTTGCCGCGTAAAGCTCTGGTACGGCCCATATGGTTAACGCTTGGTTACGTTTGGCGCCGCACCGGGCAGGAATTGCCGGGTCGATTTTGCCCGCTGACCCGATTTTGACCGGCGCCGTTCCGCTTCATTCCCCTTAACCATTTGTTTTTATTGAAATAACCAAACTGGCACGGCATCTGCATTGCATTTGACGGAACCCGCGCTTGGGGAAGTGGCGGCTCCGGCAAAATTGGGAGACCCGTGCAAAATGGAAAATGCACAGCTTATTGGCCTGTCCCGGCAGATCGCTTTGCAGCGGCAAATGGACGTTCTGGCCAACAACATGGCCAACCTCAACACTGTCGGCTTCAAGGCCGAGGCTCTGCTGTTTGAAGAATTCAAAATGCCAAACGCCGAGGCCTCAACCTTCAAGGGCGGCGACCAGACCCTGTCATTTACTTCCGACTGGGCAACCATCGCCGATTTTTCCGCCGGCTCGATCATGCAGACCGGCAATGAACTGGATGTGGCCCTTGAGGGAAACGGATTTTTCGTGATCCAGACCCCCCAGGGCGAGCGCTATACAAAGAACGGCGCGTTTCAGCTCAACCAGAATGGCGAACTTGTCAATTCCGAGGGATTTCAGGTTGTCGCCGATGGCGGATTTCTCACCTTCGGAGCGGACGAACTCAATATCGTCATCGGCAGGGACGGCGCCGTCAGCGCCAACGACAGCGCCAAGGGCCAGTTGCGCATTGTCGAGTTTGAAAACCCCCACACTCTGACCCGGGCCGGCGGCAACCTGTTTGCCGGCGAAGACCCGCTTCCTTCCCTCGATACCCGGGTTTTTCAGGGCGCACTAGAGCGCTCGAACGTATCCGGAGTTGGTGAAATCACCGAGATGATCCGTGTCACCCGCGCCTACACAACCCTGGCGGATCTCATGAAGAAAATGGACGAGATACGCCGCACGTCCATATCCCGGTTAGGCGATCTGAATGCCTGATCACACCCGATTTCAAAATGTCGCGTTTTCGAACCTGAAAACTGAAACCGCTTGTCCAAAAAAACCCTCTAACAGGAGACCCAGGCAATGAAAGCTCTGTACATCGCCGCCACCGGCATGGCCGCCCAGGAAACCAATGTCGAGGTCATCTCGAACAACATTGCCAATATGCGCACCACCGGCTTCAAGCGCCAGCGCGCCGAATTCCAGGACCTGCTCTATCAGGTCTATCGCCGGGCCGGATCGGAGACATCGGCCGCCGGCACCCAGTTGCCTGCCGGTGTTGAAATCGGTTCCGGCGTCAAGACCGCGGCCACACCCCGGGTCATGAGCCAGGGCAATGTGCAGCCCACGGAAGGCGAGCTGGATATCGCCATTCGCGGCGAGGGCTTTTTCGCCGTCCAGATGCCGGACGGGCGCACCGGTTACACCCGTGATGGCTCGTTCCAACGGGATTCCACCGGCCAGTTGGTCACCATCGAGGGTTATCGGGTTCAGCCCGGCATAACCATTCCCAGCAACGCCCGTGCCCTGTCCATATCCACCGATGGCATTGTGGAGGCGTTTCTCGACAATGACGCCACGGCCACCCAGATCGGTCAGCTTCAGCTAACACGATTTGCCAACAAATCCGGGCTGGAAGGGGTTGGGGACAACCTGTTCGTCGAAACCGCCGCCTCGGGCAGTCCCCAGACCGGCACCCCCGCTTCGAACAGTTTCGGCAACGTGCTCCAGGGCTTTCTTGAGTTGGCCAACGTGAACGCCGTTACCGAAATCGCCAACCTGATTGCCGCCCAGCGCGCTTACGAAATGAACGCCCGGGTCATATCTGGCGCCGACGAGATGCTCTCGGCCACCTCCAACCTCGGTTAAGGGATATTGGTAATGAACACCGGAAAATTCTCCCGTACGATCCTTGCCATTTTGGCCTTCTGGGTCCCTGGGTTGTTCGCATTGGCCCCCGCGCTTGGCGTGCCGGTGCTCAAGGCCCGCATCGAGGTCGAATCCCGCATCGTTACCGCCGGCGACATGTTTACCAACGCCGGCGATCTGGCCGCTAAACCTTTGTTTCTTGCCCCGGCCCCCGGCACCACCGGCGAAGTGTTGCTCGCCGATGTCCAGCGGGCCATGGCAAGAGCCGGTATCAATGAGTTTGATGCCGCCGGCCTGTCCTCGATTTTTGTTGCCCGCATTGGCCTGAATATCGATCTGGCCTTTTTGACCAAACTGATCGCCGGCGAACTGGTGGATCGCGGGATAATCGATAGCACCCAGACCATTGATCTTACCCTGTCGCGCCAGTTGCCGGTGCTGATAGCCGACATCAGCGCCCTGGAGCCGGCTCGCCTGTCAGATTTCCAGTTTGCCCCCGGCAGCGCCCGCTTTGCCGCCCGGCTGTTCGTTGCCGGCCGCCCAAACCCCGTTGAGCTGACCGGGCGGGCCGACCGGCTGATTGCCGTGCCTGTACTGACCCGTTCTCTTGGAAGAGGCGATCTCATCGGAGCGGACGACTATCGCTTTGCCCTGGTTCCGGCCCGGCTCGCCCTTGAAGCGTTGCCGCCTACCGGAGAGGAACTCATTGGCAAGACCGTGCGCCGCCCAATGCGCGCCGGCACCACATTGCGCGCCATCGATGTGGTTTTGCCCACACTGGTGGCCCGCAATCAGACCGTTACATTGTACTTCCGCTCCGGCGCCCTGTTTCTTACCGCCAAGGGCCGGGCCCTGGACGATGCCACCCTGAACGAGCCGGTCAACGTGCTCAATTTAGGCTCAAAGAAAATCATTCGCGGCATTGCCGTCTCCGGTGGCACCGTTCTGGTGGCCGGCGGCACAGCGCAATTCAGCCCGATCAACTGAACCGAACATACCCGGGGAACCTCACCATGTTTGCGATAAAACGTTTAGTTCGACCCACCCTGATGCTGGCCCTTGTTACGGTTCTGGGGGGCTGTCAGACCATCCAGAAACTGGCCAGCGTCGGTCAGGCGCCCCAGCTCAGCGCCATAACGGACCCCACTGCCCAGGTCGGATACCAACCCGTTCGCATGCCCATGCCCGACCCGGTCGCCACCAGTTTTGCCTCCAATTCCCTGTTTCGTTCTGGCGCCCGCGGATTTTTCAAGGATCAGCGGGCCCGACGTATCGGCGATATCTTAACCATCGAAGTCATGATTTCCGACAGCGCCAAAATCGCCAACCAGTCCGAACGCGCCCGTGCTTCGGCCCAGAACAACGGCATCGGCGGCCTGCTGGGCACACTATTTGAATCCATAATTCCCAACGTTCCCGACATGGATATCACCTTGAACACCGGTGGCACCGACAAAGGCAACGGCTCGGTGAACCGGTCCGAGACCTTAAACACCCAGTTGGCGGCGGTCATCGTCCAGATACTGCCCAACGGCAATCTGGTGATTGAAGGGCGTCAGGAGGTACGGGTCAATTTCGAGGTTCGCGATCTGATCGTCACCGGCATCGTCCGGCCCGAGGATATTGGCGCCAACAATACCATTGCTTCATCAAAAATCGCCGAAGCGCGCATTTCCTACGGCGGTCGCGGCCAGATCACCGATGTGCAGCAACCCAGATACGGCGCCCAGGTCCTCGACGCCATCCTGCCGTTTTAGCAAACAGGTCTCCGCAAAAAAAGTTTCGCCGCCCGGTCTCCCGATCGGCGGCGAACCACCCCGGCACACCAGAATAGTGTGCCGGATGAGAAAAGGGCGCAGCACTTCCCCAATATCGGCTGCGCCCTTCTTCTTTTGATCATACGTCAGCCGCCCGGCACGACCAGCCCGTAGGCGCGAGGACAGAAAAAGAGTGCGTGAGAGGAAGACAGCGAGCCGCCACTAAAGAATCCGCCCCCTCGGAAACAGTGAGCGTTTGCGAACCCGCCGTGAGAGGAATAAAGAACACCTCAGCAAGAAATGAGCCCCCGAATGTCATTTGAAAAACTCGACAATCTGAACCGCACCCTTGAGGCCTTTGAGCACGCCACGGCCATTCTGGCCGTTGACGAGGCC
>JAADFY010000072.1 GCA_013152625.1 Alphaproteobacteria bacterium | reverse complement strand
CGGTCATTGATGGCCGATTGCAAGAAAATAGCGCCAAAACTCGGCGGCTGATCCGTGTCCGCAGATTTGAATCACTTCTAAGGGGCCCCAATGAACATACACGAACACCAGGCCAAGGAATTGCTCGGCGCCCTTGGCGCGCCCATTGCCAACGGAGTGGCCATTTTTGACGCGGGCGAAGTACCCGCGGCCCTTGCAAAGCTCGACCCCGCCCTGGTGGTGGTCAAAAGCCAGATCCATGCCGGTGGGCGCGGCAAGGGCCGGTTCAAGGAATTGGGGCCGGACGCGGAGGGCGGCGTCCGCCTGGCCCGTGGCGCTGAAGAAATCAAAGCCCATGTGGCCGATATGCTCGGCAACACCCTGGTGACCAAACAGACCGGCCCCGCCGGCAAGACCGTTAATCGGCTTTATCTCGAGCAGGGCGCCGACATCGCCCGCGAACTTTACCTCTCGCTGCTGGTGGATCGCACCACGGGCCGGGTGGCGTTCGTTGCCTCCACCGAGGGGGGCATGGATATTGAAAGCGTCGCCGCCGAGACCCCACACAAAATACTCACCCTGCCCATCGATCCTGAAACCGGCGTGACCGAAAAAGAGGCCGACCGGCTGTGCGATGCCCTAAAACTGGAGGCCACCGCCCGCGCCGACGGGCTAAAACTGTTTCCCCTGCTTTACGACGCCTTTTTTGACACCGACATGTCCTTGCTTGAAATCAATCCTTTGGTGGTATTGGCCGACGGCCATTTGTGTGTGCTCGACGCCAAGGTATCGTTTGACAACAATGCCCTGTTTCGTCATCCCGAAATCGAAAAACTGCGCGATATAAGCGAGGAGGACGAAAAGGAAATCGAGGCCTCCGCCCATGATCTGGCCTATATCGCCCTGGATGGTGAAATCGGCTGCATGGTCAACGGTGCCGGGCTGGCCATGGCCACCATGGACATTATCAAGCTTTACGGTTCTGCCCCGGCCAATTTTCTCGATGTGGGCGGCGGCGCCAGTGTCGAGCGGGTAACCGCAGCTTTCAAGATCATCACCGCCGACCCAAACGTCAAAGGCATTCTGGTCAATATTTTCGGCGGCATCATGCGCTGTGATGTAATTGCCGAAGGGGTTTTGTCGGCGGTGCGTGAAGTTGGGCTCAAAGTGCCCCTGGTGGTTCGGCTGGAGGGCACCAAGGTGGCCGAAGGCAAGAAAATGATCAATGAAAGCGGGCTGAATGTGATTTCCGCCGATGATCTGGACGATGCCGCGCAAAAAATCGTTGCCGCTGTGAAGGGCTAGAGCCGTGCCAGACAGGAATTGCACTTGTGCCGCGATACGACACAAGAAAATATCAGGGTGACCGTCCGCCCCTGCCCCATTTGCGATACTCAAGCCTCGACCCCGGTCGATAGATATTCCCGCGATCCCTGGTCGGTAGAGCGGTGTGACGACTGCCGCCATGTCTATCTCAAGAACCCGCCCGGCTATGGCGCTCTGGAAGAAAATTTCGCCTGGCAGAAAACTTTTCGAAGCGAGCATGAACGCCGGCTAAAGGAAAGCCCCATCGCCTATCGCCTCGACGTTGCCACTCGGTTTCGCCACGCCTGGTTCCGCAAATCCACCGTTGAGAAATACCGTGCCTGGTTTCGCAGCGGCAATATTTTGAGCATCGGCTGCGGCAATACCAGAGGCTGGTTTCAGGACTTTACACCCTACGGAATTGAAATTTCAAAAGAACTGGCTGCCAAGGCAGACAGTAACATGAGCGCGCACGGCGGCTACTGCATATTCGGACCCGGTGCGAAAGCGATCTGGAAATTTCCGGCCAAACAATTCGACGGTGTCGTCATGAACTCGTATCTGGAACACGAAGAAGCGCCGCTGACCGTGTTAAAAGGCGCCTCCCGCGTCCTGAAATCGGAAGGCGCCATCTATGTACGGGTACCCAATTTCGGCTCGGTAAGCCGCCGGGCGATCGGCCGCAAATGGTGCGGTTTTCGCTGGCCGGATCATGTAAACTATTTCACCATGGCAGACCTTCGCAACATTGCCGCAAGGGCTAACCTTAAGGTCAGGCTGCTAAACCCGCTCCGCTTGCCTTTTGACGACAATATCAATGCCCTGCTTACGCACAAAATTTAATACAGAAAGAACGAAGAACAATGTCCATTCTTGTCAATAAAGACACACGGGTTCTCGTTCAGGGCCTGACCGGGCGCACCGGCACCTTTCATACCGAACAGGCTTTGGCCTATTTCGGTACCCGGATGGTCGGCGGCGTGCATCCAAAAAAGGGCGGTCAGACCTGGGGCAGCGTCGAAGGGGCGGCCCAGTTGCCCGTCTTTGCCACCGTGGCCGAAGGCCGCGAACGCACCGGGGCCGACGCCAGTGTCATTTATGTGCCCCCCGCCGGCGCTGCCGCCGCCATCATTGAGGCCATCGACGCGGGTATTGAACTCATCGTGTGCATTACCGAGGGGGTGCCGGTCCTTGATATGGTCCGGGTTAAAGCCCGGCTGGATAAATCGACCTCGCGCCTGCTCGGCCCCAATTGCCCCGGGGTGCTAACCCCTGAAGAATGCAAGATCGGCATTATGCCAGGCAATATTTTCAAAAAAGGTTCGGTGGGCATTGTCTCACGCTCGGGCACCTTGACCTATGAGGCGGTGTATCAGACCACGGTGGCCGGTCTGGGTCAGACCACGGCGGTGGGCATTGGCGGTGATCCGGTCAAGGGTACCGAATTCATTGATTTGCTGGAGTTGTTTCTCGCCGACGATGAAACATCGTCGATCATCATGATCGGCGAGATCGGCGGCAGCGCCGAAGAGGATGCGGCCCGGTTTCTCATCGATGAGGCCAAACAGGGCCGAAAAAAACCCATGGCCGGCTTTATTGCCGGGCTGACCGCCCCCAAGGGGCGCACCATGGGCCATGCCGGCGCCGTGATTTCAGGCGGCAAGGGGGGGGCCGAGGACAAGATCGCCGCCCTGGAAGAAGCGGGGGTCGCCGTGTCGCGTTCACCGGCCCGTATGGGTGAAACTTTGCTCAAGGTCTTAAAAAATTGATCGATCGATCCCAGGTTGGCCATGCGCACAAAACCGCAACATGCCATATTGGACCGCAGCCCGTCATGAACGCGCCCCGGGGACGGGCTACAAAGCAAACACACTTTAAGGTTCCTGTGGGATTTGTGTGTCAGTGTGCGTTTGACGCACAACAACTTGAACTGCAGGTCAGCCCGGGACTGAAAACCTCATGAAAAGACAGGAACAAAACAAGGCGTTCCTTTCCACATCGTTTCTTTACGGCACCAATGCCGGATACATCGAAGAATTATTTGCCCGCTACAAGGCCGACCCCGACAGCGTTGAGGAATCCTGGCGCACCTTTTTCGCCGATATGCCCGACCCGGCCGAGCAGGTGACCCGCAACGCCGCCGGCCCCTCCTGGCAGCGCCGGGATTGGCCGCAACCGGCAAACGGCGAACTGGTCGCAGCTTTTGACGGCGACTGGGGCGCGTTGAGCGAACGGGTCGAACGGGCGTTAAACGCCCAGGCTCCTGACCCGACCCCAGACCCGACCCCAGACCTGACCCCAGACCCGGCCCCCGCCGCCGACCCTGCGGCCAAAAGTGCGCCGGTCGCAAAGTCCCAGGCGGCCCCGGCCACCCCCGAGCAAATCCGTCAGGCCACACGGGACAGCATTCGTGCCATCATGATGATCCGCGCATTTCGCATGCGCGGCCATCTGCATGCCGATCTCGATCCGCTCAAGCTGAAAACCCCCGAACCCGCCCCCGAACTCGATCCGGCAACCTATGGGTTTGAACCCGCCGACCATGAGCGCAGGATTTTTATCGATCACTATCTCGGGCTGGAATTCGCCACCCTGCCCGAAATGCTCGCCATCCTCAAACGCACCTATTGCTCGACCCTGGGCATTGAGTTCATGCATATTTCCAACCCCGAGGAAAAAGCATGGCTACAAGAGCGCATCGAGGGGCCGGACAAGGAGATCACCTTCACCCCGGCCGGCAAAAAAGCCATATTGAATAAACTCGTAGAAGCCGAAGGCTTTGAGAAATTCCTCGATGTAAAATATACCGGCACCAAGCGGTTCGGCCTTGACGGCGGCGAGGCTCTAATCCCCGCCCTCGAACAGATCATCAAGCGCGGTGGCGCGCTGGGAGTTAAAGACATCGTTTTGGGCATGGCCCATCGGGGTCGGCTGAACGTGCTCACCCAGGTGATGGGCAAACCCCACCGGGCCCTGTTTCATGAATTCAAGGGCGGCGCCCCCCATCCCGGAGATGTGGAGGGTTCCGGCGATGTCAAATATCACCTGGGCGCCTCTTCGGATCGCTCCTTTGACGACAACAACGTTCATCTAAGCCTGACCGCCAACCCCTCCCACCTTGAAATCGTCAATCCGGTGGTACTGGGCAAGGCCCGGGCCAAGCAGGACCAGCACAACGCCAAGGACGGGCATTTCATCGTGCCCTCAAAGTCTGACCGGTCCATGGTTTTGCCCCTGTTGCTGCACGGGGACGCCGCGTTTGCCGGCCAGGGGGTGGTGGCGGAATGTCTGGGGCTTTCGGGGCTAAAGGGTCACCGCACCGGCGGCTCGATCCATTTCGTTATCAACAACCAGATCGGTTTTACCACCTCGCCCATCAATTCACGTTCCTCGCCCTATCCCACCGATGTTGCCAAGATGATCGAGGCACCGGTGTTTCATGTAAACGGCGATGATCCCGAAGCGGTGGTCTTTGCGGCCAAGGTCGCCATCGAGTTCCGCCAGAAATTCCACAAACCCGTTGTCGTCGACATGTTCTGCTATCGGCGATTTGGCCACAATGAGGGCGACGAGCCCGCCTTCACCCAGCCCCTCATGTACAAGGCCATCAAGGGTCACCGCCGGACCCTGGACATCTATGCCGAAAAGCTGATCGGCGAAGGTCTGGTCACCGCCGAGGACGTAAAAACCTTGCGTCAGAGCTGGCGCACCCATCTTGACACCGAGTTTGCCGCCGGCGACGGCTATCGGCCCAACAAGGCCGACTGGCTCGACGGGGCGTGGAAAAACATGAAACTGGCCGACAAGGATGGTGCAAGGCGCGGCCGCTCCGGCGTTGAAACCGAAACCCTGATAAACCTAGGTAGCAAATTGACCGAGGTGCCTGACGGGTTCAGGGTTCACCGCACCATCCAGCGGTTTTTGGACAAACGGGCCAAAATCATGGCCGCCGGCGAAGGGGTCGACTGGGCTTTGGCCGAGGCGCTGGCATTTGGTTCTCTGGTGGAGGAGGGGCACGCTGTGCGCCTTTCCGGCCAGGACTGTGAGCGCGGCACGTTTTCCCAGCGCCACTCTGTCCTCCATGATCAAGAGACCGACGAGAGATTTACCCCGCTGAACAATATTTCGCGCGATCAGGAACGCTTTGAGGTCATCAACTCCATGCTGTCCGAGGAGGCGGTGCTCGGGTTTGAATATGGCTATTCCCTCGCCGAGCCCAATTCGCTGACTTTGTGGGAAGGCCAGTTTGGCGATTTTGTCAACGGCGCCCAGGTTATCATCGACCAGTTCATATCTTCAGGGGAGCGTAAATGGCTGCGCATGTCCGGTCTGGTCCTGTTGTTGCCCCACGGGTATGAGGGGCAGGGTCCGGAACACTCCTCGGCCCGTCTGGAGCGGTTTTTGCAACTGTGCGCCGAGGACAATATGCAAGTCTCCAACTGCACCACCCCGGCCAATTATTTCCATGTTCTGCGCCGCCAGCTCAGGCGCGAGTTTCGCAAGCCTTTGGTGCTCATGACGCCGAAATCCCTGCTCCGCCACAAGCGCTGCGTGTCGGACCTTTCCGAGATGAATTCTGAATCCACCTTCCACCGACTGTTGTGGGACGATGCGGAAACCCCGGGCAAGCAGACCAAAATCAAGCTGGCGCCGGACGAAAAAATCCGCCGGGTGATCCTGTGCACCGGCAAGGTCTATTATGATCTGCTTGAGGATCGTGACGGGCGGGCTATCGATGATGTTTATCTTATGCGTTTAGAGCAGCTTTATCCGTTCCCGGCCAAGGCCCTGCATGATGAGTTGCGCCGGTTTGCCAATGCCGAGATCGTCTGGTGTCAGGAAGAGCCCAAGAACATGGGGGCCTGGGCGTTTATCCAGCCTTATGTGGAATGGGTTCTCGATCAGACAGGCCGAAAAGGCGAGCGCCCCCGCTATGTGGGACGGCCCGCCGCCGCCTCTACCGCCACGGGCATGATGTCAACCCACCAGAGACAGCTTAAGGCTTTTCTGGACGATGCCTTTGCCCAGTGATACCCCCCCAAAGACAACCCGAACAAAAAATGTGCACCCGCAGACCCTTGCCAGAACGAACAACCACGAGGCCCCAAAATGTCCACTGAGATAAAAGTTCCCAATCTGGGCGAAAGCGTAACCGAGGCCACGGTGGGGCAGTGGTTCAAAAAGGTCGGTGATCCGGTCGCCATCGATGAGCCGCTGGTGGAACTGGAAACCGACAAGGTCACCATCGAGGTGCCTGCTTCGGTGGCTGGAACGCTGGAGGCCATTGCCGCCGAACCGGGAGCAACGGTGGATGTGGGTGCCATCATTGGCGCCATTGCCGAAGGCGATGCCGCCGCCCCCGCCAACGGGGCCGCCACGGACACCCCCGCCGCCCCGAAAGAGCCCGCTGAGGCTGGGGCGGCCCAAACCGAAGCCGCCAGCCAGATGCCACCCAGCCCGGCCGCACAAAAGCGCATGACCGAAAATCAGCTTAACCCCGATGATGTGGACGGGTCGGGTCGCCGGGGGCAGATCCTTAAAAGCGATGTGACCGGGGCCACCGCCCGCGCCGCCGCCATGCAGCCCGCGCCTCAACCCGCGCCGGCCCCGGCCCC
>JAADFY010000071.1 GCA_013152625.1 Alphaproteobacteria bacterium | reverse complement strand
GCACCTCGCCGACGCGCCGGCTGGCGTTGAAGCTCGCTGAACTCTGAGTCAGATAAATCGCTGTTGGTCTTTGGAAATCCGCATCTTCCCCCTCCCCCCTTGCGGGGAGGGGTCAGGGGTGGGGGGCTTTGTTTTGCCTCACGGATGTTTTTTCCCCGGGACTCTGCCCGACACTTGACGAATCACAGCAAAATCGCCCCGAATCAGGGGACAAGGCAAAAATAGCAACTCAGTTGGTGCCGGTTTGAATTACGGTACCGGCAGGCTCTTTCCATCCGGTTCCCGAAAAAAGGCACTTCGGGGCCACTTTTGATTTGACGCGGCAGGATTGATGAAGTTTGACCGTTTGCGGCTAACCGGCTTCAAGTCGTTTGTTGACGGGTTCGAGTTACATCTCGAGCCCGGCCTTTCAGGTATTGTGGGGCCGAACGGGTGCGGGAAATCCAATTTGGTGGAAGCCCTGCGCTGGGTGATGGGAGAGAGTTCCTATAAAGCCATGCGCGGTTCGGGCATGGACGATGTGATCTTTTCCGGCTCCGGGACACGCCCGGCCCGCAACAGTGCCGAAGTCACCCTTGTTCTGGACAATAGCGACCGGCAGGCGCCGGCCATCATGAACAATGCCGATGTGCTCGAAGTCACCCGGCGCATCGATCGTGAAGCGGGATCGGTTTATCGGGTCAACGGGCGCGAGGTGCGGGCCCGGGACGTGCAACTGCTTTTTGCCGATGCCTCCACGGGCGCCCATTCTCCTGCGCTGGTCCGTCAGGGCCAGATCGGGGAACTGATCGCGGCCAAACCCGTTCAGCGCCGGGCCCTGCTTGAAGAAGCGGCGGGCATATCGGGGCTGCATTCGCGCCGCCATGAAGCGGAATTACGTTTGCGGGCCGCCGAACAGAACATGGCGCGCATCGACGATATTATCGCCCAGGTGGAATTGCAGCTCGAAGGATTGCGCCGTCAGGCGCGGCAGGCGGTGCGATACCGGCGGGTTTCAGGCGATATCCGGCGGGCCGAAGCAGGGATTTTTCACCTGCGATGGGTGGGGGCACGGGTGGCCGAGAACGAGGCCCTGGCCGCCCATGGCCAGCTTGTTCAAAAACTCGCCGATGCCAACCACACCCATATTGAAAGCCTGAAAGCACTGGAAACAGCGGCGGCGGCGCTGGCCCCCTTGCGCATGGCCGACAATGAAGCGGGCGCCGCATGCCAGAGGCTAATGATCGCCCGGGAGCAACTGATCGAAGAGGGCCGGCGGGCCAAGGCGCGTCGGGCCGAACTGGAGGCTCTGGTTGGCCAGCTTGAAGCCGACGCAGAACGGGACCGGGCGCTGGTTGGTGAAGCCAACCAGCAACTAGGCGGTCTTGAAACAGAAGCGGTGGCCCTGGGCGACGAAGCGACACAACAGGCCGAGGGGGCCAGGATCGCCGTTCAGGGGGCCGATACTGCCATGGCCGCCCTAAACGAGAAAGTGGCCCAGGCTCAGGTTCTTTCGGACGGGCTGGCAAAAAATCAGGCGCGACGCGCCCAGCTAAACCGCACAATCAAAGAGGCCACCGAACGGGCAAACAGGCTGGCCGAACAACTGGCGGAGGTAGCGACCGAGACCGAACAGGTGGCCAGGGAACTGGGGTCCAATGCCGAGCTTGAACGGCGCCAAGAGGCACTGGAACAGGCACGGGAAGACGGCAAACAGGCGGAAAAGTCTGCGCTTGTTTTTGAACAATCCGGGGCCGAGCTGGAACGCGAAGTGGCCCGGGCCCGGCCACCGCTGGGGGAAATCCTGTCCCGGATCGACCGGCTTGAGGCCGAAGGCAAAGCCATCGGGGCCATGGTCAACGCGGGGTCGGAAAATTTATGGCCGCCGCTGATCGATACGCTAGAGGTGGAGCCGGGCTTTGAGCGGGCGCTGGCGGCGGCGTTCGGTGATGATCTTGATGCGGCCACCGACGCCGGCGCACCGGTTCATTGGGGTCAGCCGGGCACTGGCCACGGGGACCGGGCCCTGCCGGACGGAGTTGCGCCTCTGGGGGCACATGTGACCGCGCCGGGGGTTCTGGCCCGGCGGCTGGCCCAGATCGGTGTTGTGGACTTTGAACAAGGTGAAGCGCTGTTTGCCCGGCTGGCTGCGGGGCAGATGCTGGTGACCAAAATGGGGGACCGGTGGCGTTGGGACGGACTGGTTTCAAAGGCCGATGCCCCTTCATCCGCAGCGGGACGACTGGCACAGCGCAACCGGCTGACCGAGGTTGAGCGCGAGCTTGAACTTACAAAACCTGCCGCTGAAATCGCGCGGCAGGCCCTTGGCGCCAAAGAGGAAAAACTGGGGCACCACAGAGCAAAGGAATTGGCGGCCCGAAAGGCGTGGCGCACCTGCCAGCACAGAATCGGGGAAGCGCAAAAAGCGCTGGAAACCGCCCAGCGCGGCGCTCACGATTTGCACAGCCGGCGCAGCGCTCTTGTTGAAGCACGGGTCCGGTTGACCTCGAGCCTGGAGGAAGCGCAGGGCATGAAAGCCTCGGCGGACGCAGAGCTTGGCACTGTCGTCGATGAACACAGCGCCCAAACCGCGCTTGCCGACGCCCACACCGAGCTGGCCCACCTGCGCGAAAGGGCCGACGCCGCACGCCTCCAGGCCGGCACTTTTGAGGCCACGGAACGGGTGCGCACCCAGCGGGCAAGCCGGATTGAACATGAAATTGCCCTGTGGACCCGACGACGCACTGACGGGGCCGCCCATCTGGACGCCATTGAAAAGCGGCTTGAAAAAGCCCGGACGGATCTGGCCGAATTACGCACGCAGCCGAGCGCCGATTCGGCCGGCGCACAGGCCCTGGATGAACGCATCGGGGTGGCGGAAAAGCAAAAACGTGAAACCGGCGACCGCTTGCAGACCGGCGAGAATGAACATCGCGCCCTTGAGGAAAAAGTTCGCGGGGCAGCACGTGAGCTGTCGGGCATTCGTGAAGCGGTGGCCCGGGTGGAGGAACGTGGCAAATCCCATGCCGAGCAGCGGCGCCTGATCGAACAGGGGGTGCGCGAGGCCCTCGATATCGAAGCCGATCGAACCGGCGAGGCCGCCGGGTTCTCCGCAACACGCCCCCTGCCCGACGAAGCCGCACTCAGCGCCCGTTTTGAGCGGCTCAAACAGGAACGCGAGCGGCTGGGGGGGGTCAATCTGCGGGCCGAAACCGAAGCGGACGAGGTGGCGGAAAAACTGGGGACCATGGTGGCCGACCGGGAGGATCTTGTGGCGGCCATCGCCAAGTTGCGGGGCGGGATTTTAGCGCTCAACCGGCAGGGCCGGGCCCGACTCACCGAAGCGTTCGAGAAGGTGAACGCCAATTTCAAGGACCTGTTTACAACGCTTTTTGGGGGCGGCACCGCCGAACTGGCTTTCGTTGAAAGCGATGACCCGCTGGAAGCGGGGCTGGAAATCGTCGCCCGTCCGCCGGGCAAAAAACCGCAGACCATGACGTTGCTGTCCGGCGGCGAACAGGCGCTTACGGCTCTGTCGTTGATTTTTGCGGTGTTTTTGACCAACCCCGCGCCGATTTGCGTGCTCGACGAGGTGGACGCCCCCTTGGACGATGCCAATGTGGCGCGGTTTTGCGATCTGCTGGATGAAATGTGCAAAAAGACCGACACGCGATTCGTGGTTATCACCCACAATCCCATAACCATGTCGCGCATGGACCGGCTGTTTGGCGTGACCATGGCTGAACGGGGGGTCAGCCAGCTGGTGTCGGTTGATCTGAACGCGGCCCACTCCTTTCGGGAGGCCAGTTGAACCGATATGGAACCAGAGTTCGGCCCAGGAACCACCCCCAGTTGCCGGCGAAGTGCCGCAGCCTTTGATTGGCGTATAAATCTGTTGTTTTTCAATGGTTTATATGTAAACAGGTGTGCTTGACACTCCTTGACCCGATCATTATGGTGCGCGCGACTTTGAGGGGCATCCTCAATCAGAACCGGCCGGTGAGGCATTCGTCGCGATGGCGCGGGACAAACGTTCTTTGCGAACCAGCGATCTTGCGTCGCGGATTTCGAAAGCGAAGGGCAAACGTGGGGCCGTTCGTTTTGCGGACAAGGTCCGACGCAATGAAATGTCCGGCGTCGGGCGGGCATATCGACTGGCGACGGAGTTTATCGCCGCGATAATTGTGGGTGCGTTTTTGGGGTGGGGGATCGATTCGCTGCTGGGCACAATGCCCTTCGGGTTGATTACTCTTTTGTTGATTGGGTTTGCGGCCGGCGTGGTCAATGTTGTGCGCGCGGCCAGAGATATTAACGCGGCAGCGCCGATCCCGGACCAGACCGGGCCGATGGCTGACGATGATGAAGACGACTAGCGGGTCAGGTGCATGGCAAAAGACGTGATCAAAAATCCGATTGATCCGATCTACCAGTTCGAGATCACGAATTACTATACTTTCGGCGAGATCGGCGGCGATGGCGGCGCGGGCACCGGCATCGAGTTCGCGTTTACCAACTCGGCCCTGTTCATGGTTTTGACCGTAGGCCTGATCGCCTCGTTTCTGATCCTTTCAACCCGGGGGCGCGGGCTGGTGCCCGGCCGCATGCAGCTGCTGTCGGAAATAACCTACGAGTTCGTGGCCAATATGGTGCGAACCAACGCGGGAACGGAGGGCATGAAGTTCTTTCCGTTCGTTTTTTCGCTGTTCATGTTCATTCTGGTGGCAAACATGTTCGGCATGTTTCCCTATTTCTTTACGGTCACCAGCCAGATCGTGATTACCGCCGCGCTGGCCCTTCTGGTATTCGGGGTGGTCGTGGTTTACGGGTTTTACCGTAACGGGCTGAAGTTCCTCGGCCTGTTCGTGCCCAAGGGCATCCACTGGGTGATCCTGCTGCTGGTGACCCCGATCGAGATAATCTCATTCCTGTCACGCCCGCTCAGCCTGTCGCTGCGGCTGTTCGGCAACATGCTGGCGGGACATATCGTCATCAAAGTTTTTGGCGGCATGACCGTGGCGCTGCTGTCCGCAGGTTTCTGGGCGCCGGTGGCGATATTGCCGTTTGTCATGATCATCGCAATGACCGGGCTTGAGTTTTTAGTGTCCGCCTTGCAGGCCTTCGTGTTTGCCGTTCTGACCTGCATCTATATCAATGATGCCATTCATCCCAGCCACTGAAAATTCCAGCCGTTAACAACCAAGCGGCTGGCCCCTCCCCTCATCAGTTGAAAAAATCCCCAAGGAGACAAAAATGGAAGCAGATGCAGCAAAATTGATCGGCGCGGGTATTGCCGCGATCGGAATGGGCGGCGCCGGTATTGGCGTGGGCATTATTTTTGGCAACTACCTGTCCGGCGCCCTGCGCAACCCGGCAGCGGCGGCCAGCCAGTTCGGCAACCTCATTTTCGGGTTTGCCGTGACCGAAGCGCTGGGCATTTTCTCGCTGGTTATCGCGTTTTTGCTGCTGTACGCAGTATAAGTTGCACCACTGGTAAGGGTGAAATTTGATGGCCAGTGACAATCAGACCGCCACAGAAGTCGCACCAGAGCAATCGGGGGCACCATTGGCGCCGGAGGGCGATGGTTCGCCGGTGACCGAGGGCACTTCTGCGGTCGAAAATATGGCTGTGGAAGGCGTCGAGGCCGCTGCGGCCGATGGGGTGGCGAAACCCGCCATTGATATCGGCGAATCGGTCTTCCCGCCTTTTGATACCAGCACATTCGGCTCGCAACTTTTCTGGCTGGCGGTTACGTTCGGCGCGCTTTACTTGTTGATGAGCCGGGTGGCCCTGCCCCGGATCGGTGAAATACTCGAGGTGCGGCGCGACCGGATCGAAGGCGATCTGGCCGAGGCGGACCGTTTGCGCCAGCAGACCGATCAGGCCATTGAAGCCTATGAGCGCGATCTGGCCGAGGCCCGGCAAAAGGCGCACACGATCGCGGCTAAAACCCGGGACGAAATCAGCGCCAAGCTCGACACGCAACGGGCCGAGGTCGAAGCCGGCTTAAGTGCAAAAATTGCCGAAGCCGAAGCCCGCATCGAACGCGGCAAGGAGGCGGCAATGGCCCATGTATCGCAAATTGCCGCTGAAACCGCCTCGTTGCTGGTTGACCGGCTGGTTGGCAGTGTTCCACAAAAAGCGATCACGGATGCCGTCGCTTCGGCGGTCAAGGGAGCCTGACATGAAGTTTGATGCCAGTTTCTGGGCGCTGATGGGGTTCCTGCTGTTTTTCGGCCTCATGTTTTACATGAAAATTCCCGGCATGATCACCGGAATGCTCGACAAGCGGGTCAAGAAAATCTCCGATGATCTTGAATCCGCTCGTCAATTACGCGAAGAGGCGCAGGCGCTGCTGGCCGATTATGAGCGCAAACGCAAAACCGCAGAAGATGAAGCTTCCGAGATTGTGGAGGCCGCCCGCGAGGAGGCTACCCGCCTGACCGAGGAAGCGGCCAAGTCCCTCGAATTGCTGGTTGCGCGGCGGACCCGGGCCGTGGAGGACAAGATTGCCCAGGCCGAGATCCATGCGGTGGGCGAAGTGCGGGCCCGCTCGGCCGATATTGCCGTCGAGGCCGCCCGGATCGCCCTTAAGGGCGAAATGGCCGGCAAGGGTGATGATATTATCGAACAATCCATCAAGGATGTTGCAGCCCGGATCAATTAGCGCGGCATGCCGGGGCGGGGTTTTTTGTCTCACGGGGCTCTTTGTTCTCTCACGCACTCTTTTTCTGTCCTCGCGCCGGACGGGCTGGTCGCTATCGCGCACCGGCTCCGAGGGGCGGCCTGAAGGGCCGCTCCGTCCTCGTTGATAGCCGGGCATGTATAAATTGTAAGCGTATGAGTTCTTTTGCTTTTGGAGTTCCGCAAGAGGTTCTCTTTTTTGTCTCACGCACTCTTTTTCTGTCCTCGCGCCGGACGGGCTGGTCGCT
>JAADFY010000070.1 GCA_013152625.1 Alphaproteobacteria bacterium | reverse complement strand
ACCGTAAATATCACCCCCAGCACGATTTGGCTGGCCGGGCGCATCCATTCCGCCAGTGGCAAACCGATCAGTCCCACCCCCCAAAGCGCGCAAAGGCCGGCCCCGGCAATGCCCACAGCAACGACCAGAGTGACGCCAACCGGCGGCATTTCGTTCTGATCCGCCGCGCCAACGGCGGCCCGAACCAGCGCTGCCTCGCTTTTGGCCGGCCAGTGAGAGCCAGACGCCCACAGGAAATGCAAGGTGGCCACCGGCAACAACAGTAACGCGATCAGAACTCCAATGAGGGTAATCATTTTGTTCCTGCCACCGGTTTGACGGCCGGCGAACGCAATCCCATGATCGCCAGTCCGGCCATAAGCAGAAATATCGTCCATTGGGGAATTTGCCAGATGGTGCCCAGAATAAGCTGACCGTAAATGAGAAACAGGGCCGCAAATCCCGCGTACTGACCCGCCACCATCCAGACCAGCGGTCTTCGAAACCCCCGGTCCCGCGCCGCCCAGATCAGTGCCCACGAATTTACCGCAAGAACCACCGTGGCCATATGCCAGACCACGGCAAAAACGGCCACAAAATCAGCCGGCATCCCGCTGGCAAGCAGCGGGTCATAATATTGGGTGCCACCGCCGAAAAAATGCGCCCCAAGGGTTAGAAGAGACAGACCGGCGGCGGCAATAAGCCATGTGTTCACAACGGGTTCACCTTTTTCCCGATTTGCATACGCTAGCGAATGGTATGGAGTGGGGTTGATTTTGTCAATACGTATGCGTATGGTCATTTATGGCAAAGAAACAGACACTTACCGCCAATGACTGGATCGTTGCCGGATTTGTGGCCCTAACTTCCGGCGGACCACCGGCGGTCAAGGTGGAGGCGATCGCAAAAACTCTGAAGGTGTCCAAAGGTTCTTTTTACTGGCACTTCAAAGATGTCGGAGCGCTAAAATCGGCCATGCTTTATTACTGGCGTCAGGTCGCCACCAACGACATTATCGCCGGCATCGAACATTCGGACGCCGATTCAAGAGAACAGCTTCGCGTGCTGATCAAGCTGGCAACCGGCGAGTTTACCGACGGCAAAGGGGGAACGCTGGCCGAGCCGGCGATCCGGGATTGGGCCCGCTATGACACCGAGGCGGCGGCTACCTTGGAAGCGGTTGACGCCACACGGCTGGAGTTTTTAAGCACCATGTTTGCCAGAACAGGAATGACGGTGGAACGAGCTGAATTCAGCGCCAAAATCCTCTATGCCGCCCTGATCGGGCTCGAGCACCTCGTCAGGGACAACTCATCTGATCGCGACACCGATCTTGCCGGTTTGCTGGAATTGCTGGTGGGGCCGCCTGGCTAGAGCGTGTCCTTTACCCGATAGCCGGTACCCACTTACCGGTGACACGCTCTTTAAGGATTGCAGAGCTGTTGGCGCGGGTCCGGTTGCGTTACCGGGCGCCACCCCTTAAACGAGCTTGCCATACCCCCCAAAGGTCCCACCAGGCGGTCAGATATGGACACAATCACCAACAAGCCCACGGTGCCGGACAGTTTTGCGCCGCCCGCCAGCCTGCACGCGGTGCTGGTGGAAGCGGCGGTACGGGCCGCCTTCCACGAAGATCTTGGTCTGGCCGGCGACATAACCTCCCAGGCCACACTGGCGCCTGATGCCACAGCTATTGTCAGAATGAACTTGCGGGAGCGCGGGATTGTGTGTGGCTTGCAGTTGGCCCGATCCGCTTTTTCGCTCATTGGCGACGGCATCAGTTTTGTTGCCAAAATTGCCGATGGCGACACTGCTCAGGCCGGCAACGAAATTGCCACCATAACCGGCAATGCAAGATTGATATTTTCGGCCGAGCGGGTGGCTTTGAATTTTCTGGCTCACATGAGCGGCATTGCCACTTTGACCCATCAGTTTGTCACCAGGATCGAGGGGACCGGCGCGAAAATCTGCTGTACACGCAAAACCACCCCCGGCCTGCGGGCATTCGAAAAATTCGCCGTGCGCTGTGGCGGCGGCTCAAACCACAGATTTGGCCTTTATGACGGGATCCTGATCAAGGACAACCATATTGCCGTTGCCGGCGGCGTTGCCGAAGCTCTGGGCGCGGCCCGGACGTTTGCCGGTCATCTGGTGGCTATCGAAATTGAGGTAGATACCATCGACCAGCTTGCCCAGGCCCTTGAGGCGGGCGCCACGATCATCCTGCTGGACAATATGGACCCAAACGAGTTGAGCGAAGCGGTGCGCATAAATGGCGGGCGGGCAACGCTTGAGGCTTCAGGCGAGGTGACTTTGGACACGGTACGTGCCATTGCGGAGACCGGCGTGGATTTCATTTCCACATCAAAGATTACCATGGGGGCGGTCCCACTGGACATTGGCCTCGACATGCAGGTTACGGGTTGAACCATGAAAAACACCGACGCCACCGCTGCGGAAATGGAAACGATGCTGGTCGCCGCACAAGCGGCCTCGGTCGCCATCAGCCAGATTTATGACACACGGTTTGCCGCGACCACAAAAGGGGACGGCTCCCCGGTGACCATTGCCGACACCGCTGCTGAAAAGATCATTCTCAAAAAGCTGGCCCCCCTTGGCCTGCCGGTTCTGGCCGAAGAAAGCGTAACGGCGGGCGATATTCCCGAGCTGGGAAACCGCTATTTCGTCGTCGATCCCCTGGACGGCACCAAGGAATTCATCAAGCGCAACGGCGAATTTACGGTCAATATTGCGCTTGTGGTCGACCATAGACCCGCAGCGGGGGTCGTTCTTGCCCCGGCCTTAAACCTTATTTACTGGGGCGACGGCCATTCCGCATGGCGGGCCGATCTGCCTGAGGACCCAAGGGAGCGGGCCAGGGGTGAACGGGGCAAGCCGCAACTCATTCAAACAGCCGCCACAGAACCCATGCGGGTTGTGGCCAGCCGGTCCCACGGCCACGCCCAGCTGGTCCCGCTCTGCACGTTTTTTGAGGTGATTGAAGACATATCGGTGGGGTCTTCGCTCAAATTCTGTCTGGTGGCGGAAGGCCGGGCGAGGCTTTACCCCCGGTTCACCCCCACTTGCGAATGGGATACGGCGGCAGGTCAGGCGGTATTGCAGTCGGCGGGCGGTGTGGTCATGGCCATGAACGGGGCGGATCTGACCTGTGGCAACGCTGGCAAAAAATTCCTTAATCCGTTTTTTGTCGCCGCCAGCGACGCCGATCTGGCGCAGCGGGCCGCCGATAAAATGCACGAACTGGTTACTTCCTGATCGACCTGTCGAAATAATTATCCCTTTATTTTCAATATATTAACCGCGTTTTCGGTCGGTGCGTTTACGATTATTCGCAAACGTGACTTGTTGTTGCATCTCTTCGGCATATATAGGTCCGTTATATGCTTGGCCGGAGTATCAAAATGAATGTGCGCACGCTTTGTCTGGCGATCCTTTATCAGGCCGACGCCACGGGCTACAAAATCCGCAAACTTTCCACCGAGGGAGAATATGCCTATTTCGTCGAGGCGAGTTTTGGCTCGATTTACCCTGCACTGGCCCGGCTGGAGGAAGAAGGACTGGTGACATCACGCATCGAGGCGCAACAGGGCAAACCGCACCGGAAAATCTATTCCATTACCCCGGTTGGCCGGGAGGCGTTTATCAAATCCCTGTTCGAGCCCACAGGTGCCGATGTCTTTCGATCCGAGTTTTTGCTTTTGGCCCTGTTCGCCCCCGAACTGCCTGCCGATCTGGTGGAAAGCCGCATTATCGAGCGCCTGGACTGTCTTAGCAATGAAATCGAAACGCTGAAAAAACACACCTGCGAGCGCAACGAACCCGCCGATCAGTGGATCATCAGATACGGGCTTGAGAGCATGCGGTTTTCTCACGCGTACCTGATTGCCCACAAGGACGAACTCATCGCCCTGGCCAAACCCGCTCAAAAGCCAACTCTAGCTGCCCAGTAAACGGAAAAAACCTGAAATGCGTAGAATTTTTTCATGGGGTTCAGCCCTGATTATCATTGTCGTTATCGCGGTCTGGATGGGGACTGGCGTCTTTGTGGAGGGCGGACTGGGGCCCGGTAACGGCGAACGGCCGGTGACCTCCCTGTTGGATGCAGACGGCCAGGCGCGTGCCAACGAAGAGGGAGAACAAAATCCCTCTGAGCAAGATTCCGCTGAGCAAGATTCCGCTGAGCAAAACCCTTCGGAACATGAGCCCGAAGAACCGGATCCCGCCCTGACCATCGCTGAACGAAACGCCCTGACCCGGGGCGCCAACGCCCCGGCCCGCTCTGTGCGCACCCGAAGGTTTTCAGTCCAGATGATGCCCCTTGAAGTTACGCTTCGCGGCCGTACCCAGGCAAAATCAATCGTAATGGCGGTGGCTGAAACTTCGGCCATCGTGCTCGAGGTCGCGGTGGACAAAGGCCAGAAGGTCTCCGAAGGCGATCTGTTGTGCCGGCTCGATCCGGGCCCCCGCGCCGCCGCCCTGGCCCAGGCCGAGGCCGCCCTCGCCCAGGCCCAGCTTAATTTTGACAACAACGCCACTTTGCGCGCCCGGGGCGTTGCCCCGGAAAACACCGCCGCTGCCAACGAAGTTGCCCTTAAAAGCGCCGAGGCGGCCCTCGATCTGGCAAAAACGGAAATCGACCGCACCTCGATCTTTGCCCGGGTGAGCGGCGTCGTTCAGGACCCGCTGGCCACAGTCGGTTCGTTGCTGGCCTCCGGCACCCCGTGTGCGACCATTGTTGAACTCGACCCTATGTTGTTTGTCGGTTCGGTTCCCGAGGCCCGCATCGGACTGGCCCGCACCGGGCTTGATGCGACAATCGAAACAATTTCGGGCATTACGGTCGAGGGGACCGTGAGCTATTTGTCCACCACCGCCGAGCCGTCCACCCGCTCATTTGACATCGAGATCGAGCTGCCGAACGCCGATGGAAAGGTGCTCGACGGGCTGACCGCCACGGCATTGGTCAATCTGGGCGTGGCACCGGCGCACCTGATCCCCCAATCGGCCCTTACCCTCGATGACAAGGGCGTTCTGGGCCTGCGGGCGGTGGAGGATGACCGTGTGGTGTTTTATCCCGTAACCATTGCCGGAGATACCCGCGACGGCGTGTGGCTGCTCGGTTTGCCCGGCGCCATAGACGTAATCACCGTCGGACAGGAATTTGTAACCGCTGGCCAGATTGTTGACGCCGGGGAAGCGCCTCAGGGAACCAGCTCATGATTGATTTTCTCGAAAAAGTGCTGCGCCGTCCCCGGGCGGTTCTCACGGTCATGGTGATATTGCTGGTGGCCGGTTTCAGTGCCTATGTCACCCTGCCCCGGGAGAGCTTTCCCGCCATCGACATTCCCTATTTTTATATCTCGGTCAGCCAGACCGGCGTCTCCCCGTTTGATGCCGAGCGGTTGCTGGCCAAACCGGTGGAAGACCGGGTGGAAAACATCGACGGGCTGAAAAACATTTTTTCCACGTCCACCACCGGCCATGCCTCTATCTTTCTCGAATTTGACGTCAATGCCGACAAGGACAAGGCCGAAGCGGACATTCGCGCCCAGTTGGACGGGGTTGCCGGTGATTTGCCGTCCGCCGCCAAAGATCCGACCGTAACCGCGATTTCAATCACCGGCATTGCCTCCATTTCGGTGGCCGTCTACGGCGATGTACCCGAACGCACCCTGGTAGCCAAAGCCAAGGAATTGCGCGAGGTGCTCGAAGGGCTGCCGGACGTGCAAAGCGTCGATCTGTCCGGGGCCCGGGATGAAATGTTGTCCGTGGAGATCGATTTGAACCGGCTGGAGGCCTACGGGCTGACCGCCAGCCAGTTGTTCGACGCTCTGGCGCGCAACAATCTGGTGGTTGCCGGCGGCACCCTCGACACCGGTCAGGGGGCTTTCAATGTGGAGGTTCCCGGCCTGATCACCACCGCCCGCGATGTCTATGATCTGCCCCTTAAAACCGACAACAACACGGTTGTCACCTTCGGCGACGTGGCCACCATTACCCGCACGTTTGAAGATGCCACCGAATTTGCCAACGTCAACGGATCCCCGGCGATCACCCTGGGCGTGGTCAAACGGTTAGGCGCCAATGTCATCGAGCTGTCCGATGAGGTGCGCCGGGCAACCACCGAGGCCACCGCCGAATGGCCCGTGGGGCTTGGCTTTTCCTTCCTGCTCGATCAGGCGCAAAACGCAAAAGACCTGTTCTCCACCCTTGAGGCTTCGGTTCTAACCGCCATCGCCCTGGTCATGATCACCTGTGTGGCCACGCTTGGTATTCGCGCCGCCCTCATGATCGGAATTTCCATTCCCATCTCGTTCATGATCGCCTTCATGGTGGTGCAGATGCTGGGCATGACCATCAACATGATGATCATGTTCGGCCTGGTTATTGTGGTGGGGGTTCTGGTGGACGATCCCATTGTGGTCGTTGAATATGCGGAGCGAAAACTGCAGGAAGGGGTGCCGAAAAAAGAGGCGTTCATTCTGGCCGCCCGGAAAATGTTTGTGCCGGTGGTCTCCGCCACCGCGACCACCCTTGGCGCCTTTGTGCCCTTGTTGTTCTGGCCCGGGGTGATCGGCAAATTCATGAGCTTTTTGCCCGTGGTCGTCATCGTGGTCATGATTGCCTCGCTGGTGTCCGCCCTGATTTTCATGCCGGTGATTGGCGCCATCATTGCCACCAGCCGTGTGGACCCCAAGGAAAAAGAAGCCGCCGACATCGTCATGTATCCCGACAAGTTCCACACCTCGAAGGTGCGCGGACTGACCGGAATTTACGTGCGCTCCCTGTCGCGCATGCTGCGCTACCCGCTGCTGACGTTGCCGGTGGGTTTTGCCATTATCGGGGCCGCGTTTTTTGCCTATGCTTCCAACCCCACCGGCATGGAAGCCTTCCCCGCCTCCGAACCTGACGGTTTCGGTGGTGGCGCGGGGCAACTACTCCCCCCTTGAGATTCGCGATCTGTTGTCCGAAGTCGAGCGCGAAGTGCTCCAGGTTCAAGGCATTCAGGATGTCATCATGACCTTTGGCGGCGGCGCGTCCTCACCCCCGGACACCATTGGCAACTTCGAGCTGCAGCTTCTGCCCTGGGCCGACCGGGTCAAAGCCGACATCATTTTCGAAAATATCCGCACACGAGTAGCCGACATCGCCGGGCTGGAAGTGCAGATCGCCGCGCAGGAAAACGGCCCCCCCGCCGGTAAGGCCATCAATTTGCGCGTGGAAAGCGACGTGCTTGAGGATCTGGCACCGGCGGTGGCCAGGTTGCGCGATTATGTTGAGTTCGAGCTGGGCGACACCATCGATGTCGAGGACGGTCGCCCCTCCCCCGGCATAAACTGGCAGGTCACCATCGATCGCGTGGCTGCGGCCCAGTTCGGCATTGGCGTGCGCGAGTTAAGCCCGTACGTGCAACTGGTGACCTCCGGTGTGGAGATCGGCACCTACCGGCCCGATGACGCCAGCGACGAACTCGAGATCCGGGTCCGGCTGCCCCAGGAGGAACGCACGTTCGACGCCCTTGATTCCATGCGGATTGCCACATCGGAAGGCTTAATTCCGGTCTCCAATTTCATTGACCGCAAAGCGGTGCCAAAAGTTGCCAACATCACCCGGCGCAACGGTATCTATTATATGAATGTCGGCGCCAATCTGACCCCGGATATTCTGGCCGCGGACAAGGTCAAGCAATTGCAGGAATGGCAGGCCACCCAGGTCTGGCCGGAAAATATCGAGATCGTTTACGGCGGCGCCGAAGAACAGACCAATGAAACCAATGCCTTCATCACCCAGGCGTTCGCCGGCGCCCTGTTCCTCATATTCCTCATCCTGCTGCTCGAGTATAACAGCTTTTATCAGGTGGTCGTGACGCTAACGACCGTAATGATGTCGCTGGCGGGTGTGCTTCTGGGCTTGCTGGTGACCGGAATGTCATTTTCCGCCATCATGACCGGACTGGGGATCGTGGCGCTAACCGGCATTGTGGTCAAGAACGGCATCGTGCTCATCGATACCTACAACACCTATAATCGGGAACAGGGCGTTGCCCCGGTAAAGGCAATGCTGATTACCGCCAGTCAGCGCGTACGGCCGGTGCTGCTTACCGCCACCGTCACCGCGCTCGGCGTTATTCCCATGGCGCTGAATGTGGAGTTTGACTTTATCGGCCGCGAGATCGTTCTGGGTGGCATTGCGGGGGGATGGTTTATCCATCTTTCGGCGGCCCTGATTTCCGGGCTGGTATTCTCGACGCTCTTAACGCTGATCATGGTGCCGGTGATGATTGTGGCCCCGTCGGTGGTGTGGGGCCAGATGAAGTGGGCCGGCTCGGGAATAGCGACAATGTTCGGCCTTCAGCCCCATGAACCGGCAACCGAGCGCCCTTCGGGTACCGGCGTTGCAATTCCGGCCGGAATCGATAGCGCCGCCGCTTATATTGCCGATGGCACGGGGCTGGTGGAAACCGAAAAGAACGGGGTGACGGTGGTTTCCCGGCAGGCGGCGGAGTAACTACACCTCTTTTTCTTTTTCGTCATTGCCCGCTTCATGCGGGCAATCCAGTCTGATTTCTTTCGAAGAACCGGATTGTTTCGTTGCTGACCCGCCTCGCAATGACGAGTCTCGGCGTCTTGCGAAACTCCAGAGGCCAAAGAACTCGGCACTGGCCTTTTTTATACATGCCAGCCCCACAACGAGGACGGAGCGGCCCTTCAGGCCGCCCCTCGGAGCCGGTGAGCGATAGCGAACTCGGCGTGAGAGGAAAAAGAGCCAAACAAGGACTAAGAGCATATCCTGTTTTGACCCCATCAAAACAGGATATGCTCTAGTTTTTCCTATTCCGCCGGTTCGGCCACCGGGGCAAGAAATCCCTCGCGATCGCCTTCGCGGGTTTTGCGCAGGACCGCCTGTGCTTCGTCGGCCTCGCGCTGCCGGTTCCACATCTGGGCATAAAGACCATCACCCGCCAACAGGGCGTCGTGGGTGCCTCGCTCGGCGATCTCCCCCGCTTTTAGAACAATGATTTCGTCGGCATTGATGACGGTTGAAAGCCGGTGGGCAATGACCAGCGTGGTCCGGTTCTGGGCCACGGCATCCAGGGCCGATTGAATATCCCGCTCGGTCTGGGTGTCCAGCGCCGAAGTCGCCTCGTCGAGAATGAGAATGGGCGGGCTTTTCAATATCGTGCGGGCGATGGCAACCCGCTGTTTTTCGCCCCCCGACAGTTTGAGCCCCCGCTCGCCCACCGGGGTATCAAAGCCGGCGGGCAAACTGTCGACAAATTCGGCGATCTGGGCCAGCCCGGCCGCTTCACGCACTTCGGCGGTGCTGGCGCCAGGGCGACCGTACCGAACATTGTATTCGATGGAATCATTAAACAGCACCGTATCCTGGGGCACCATGCCCACCGCCGAGCGCAGGCTTTTCTGGGTAACGTCGCGAATATCCTGTCCGTCGATGGTAATTTTGCCGCCGGTCACATCATAGAACCGGTATATCAGGCGCGAGATGGTGGACTTTCCAGCGCCGGACGGCCCGACAATGGCGATGGTCTTGCCTGCGGGCACTTCAAAGCTGATACCTTTCAGGATCGGCCGGTCCGGGTCGTAGTGAAACACCACATCATCAAACCGCAGCACCGCCCCGGAAACTTCCAGCGGCTTGGCATCGGCGGCGTCCACGATTTCCGGTGTCTGATCGAGCAGGGCGAACATGGACTCTATGTCGGCCAGCCCCTGGCGGATTTCGCGATAAACAAAGCCGATGAAATTCAAGGGCCGGTAAATTTGCATCATGAACGCGTTGACCAGCACAAAATCGCCAATGGTCAGATCGCCAGACTGGACACCGAGCACCGAAAGCACAGCGATCACGATCATGCCGGTCCAGAAAATCACCGCCTGGCCGAAATTGAGAAATCCCAGAGAGGTCCACATCTTTATCGCCGCTTTTTCGTAAGCGGCCATGGAGCTGTCGAACCGCTCCGCCTCCATTTTTTCGTTGCCGAAATATTTCACCGTTTCGAAGTTGAGCAAGCTGTCGACGGCCTTGGAATTGGCGTCGGTGTCGCTTTCGTTCATGGCCCGGCGAATGCCGATACGCCAGTTGGAGGCTTTGATGGTGAAATAGATATAGGCCCAGATCGTTACCAGAATTACGGCGAGAAATACCGGGCCGAACATGACCAGAAAGACCACCGAAATAATGATGAACTCCACCAGCGCCGGCGCCGTGTTGAGCATGGTAAACCGGACAATGGTTTCAATGCCCTTGGTGCCCCGTTCGATGACCCGGCTTAACCCGCCGATTCGCCGTTGCAGGTGATAGCGCATGGACAGGGCGTGCAGATGCTCAAAAGTGCGATAGGCGAGCTTGCGCACCGCATGCTGGCCCACGGAGGCAAACAGGATGTCGCGAAGCTGCTGGAAACCGTTATCGAGAATATTGCCCAGGCCATAGGCGAGGGCGAAAATTATCGGCAGCGACAACCCCAGCACCAGAATGCCGGGCTCTGCGTTAGCGGTGTCCAGGGCGTCAATAATGCCCTTGTAGGCAAACGGGATATAGGTGGTCGCCACTTTTGACGCCAGCAGGGCGGCAATGGCCAGCACCACACGCAGTTTCAGATCGGGCCGGTCGGAGGGCCACATGAGCGGCCACAGATTGCGCAGGGTGCTCAGCAGAGAGCCCTCTTCCGCGCTTACAGTGTCGCCGCCGCCTTTGCCCGGGGCGGCGGATTTGGCATTCGGGGATGATTTTGTCATTCCAGGGGGGACATTTCCTCAACCAGCAAGGGTTTGGCTTCAGGGACGCAAATATCGCCTAAAATTTCCGAGACCGCCGCCCGTAACGCCGTCACCCGGTCGGTGCGGACCATATAGCAATTTCGGGTGCCTTCAGCGCGAAATTCAATCAGCCCGGCATCCACAAGTACCCGCAAATGCTGGGAAACCGTGGACTGGGCCAAGTCAAGGCAAAGGGTGACATCCCCGCAGCATTGGCGGCTTTGCCGCGAGAGCACACGCATGATCGCCAGCCGCGCCGGGTGGGACAGGGCGCGCAGGGTATTGGCAATTTCAATGTCGGCTTTGTCGGGTAGAACATTATCCATCGTAAACTTACGATAAACCCAATCGCGCCGGTGGGCAACCCCGGACCCGGGCTGCTATTGCGGTGCGTGGTCTGCCTCGGTGGGCCCAGGGGGAGCGGGATCCTGAAGGGTTATTTCAGGCGCCGGCAACACCAGTACCTGACCGGGGAATATGACGTTCGGGTTTGAAATTATGCCCCGGTTGGCCCGGACAATCTCCCGGTACCGACTGCCCGACCCGTATACCCTGCGAGAAATGGACCACAGATTGTCACCGGGGCGAATTACGGCCCGGCCCGAGGTAAATCGTTCCTCATCGGCCTCTGGCGATGGCTCCGGCTCGGGCTCGGGCTCCGGCTCGACCACCGGCAACGGCTCGGGCTCCGGTTCGACAACGGGCAAAGGTTCAACGACAGATTCAGGTTCGACCGTTGGTTCAGGTCCAACCGTAGATTCGGGTCCAATCGAAGATTCAGGTTTGACCGTTGGCTCAGATTCATCGGTAGATTCAGGTTTAACCGTTGGTTCGGGTTCGATTATTTGAATGGCGTCCGATTGCAGCGCGCCTTCAGCCACCGGCTCCGGTTCATTCGCAGGTTCAGGTTCCGGTTCGACAACGGGCAACGGCTCGGGCTTCGGTTCATTCGCAGGTTCGGGTGCAGGCTCGACCACCGGCTCCGGTTCAACCACTGGTTCGGGCTCCACCGGGGGCGGTGGCGCCGGCGCACCGATTGGCTCAGCGGCGAACACCTGTTCAGGGCCCGATTCAGGGCCCGGCTCGGGTTCCGGCTCGGGCTCCGGCTGCGGCTCAACTTCGGCGATGGCCACAATTGCGGGTTCGGCGCGACCAAACAACTGCGCGGATATGCACCCCCCTGCCCCCACCTCGCCCGTGGCGCACTGGCGGGCGCGGGCGACCGGCACAAACAGAATTGCCGCAACAAGCAATAGCGTTGCCGCCGCCGCAGAAGCGGCGATGACCAGTCTTTGCATGTTGCCAACCGCCGCCGTCGGTGTGCTTGAGCCGCTTTGCGGCTGTGCCGGCCTCCTGGCACCCGGCGAAACAGACAGTTCGGTCTCCTTTTGGAAAAATTCAGCCCTGCCGGCTGCCTTCAGTTTTTAGCAGCTTGTAGGTAACGCTGTCATACAAGGCCTCAAATGAGGCATCAATGATATTAGGCGACACACCAACGGTAAACCAGCGTTCGCCTGTTCCGTCCCGGCTTTCCACCAGTACCCGGGTGACCGCGCCGGTGCCCCCGTTCAGAATGCGCACCTTGAAATCCACCAGTTC
>JAADFY010000069.1 GCA_013152625.1 Alphaproteobacteria bacterium | reverse complement strand
CTCGATGAACCCACCGCCACCCTGGACGACAAGGGCCAGGCGCTGGTGGCCGCCATGGTCGGGGCGCACGTGGCCAGCGGCGGTACCGTAATGGCCGCCACCCACCACGATATCGACCTGCCCCCGGGGCGGGTGTCCTCGACTTTGAACCTGGCCGGGCCATAAGATCACATGCGCACCCTTGCCGCTTTGTTCACCCGGGATTTCCGCCTTGCCACCCGCACCGGCGGCAACACGTTAACGGTGGTTCTGTTTTTTGCCCTGGTGGCCATTTTGCTGCCGTTTGCCATCGGCCCTGATGTGGCGTTGCTGCAACGGCTGGGGCCCGCGATAATATGGCTGAGCGCCCTGCTGGCCTTGTTGCTGTCCCTTGATCGTTTGTTTCTCGATGATCATCGGGACGGATCTCTGGCCGCCATGCGGGCAGGCCCGGTGGCCTTGGAGTGGGTGGTTCTGGTTCGTATTTTTGGCCACTGGCTCACCACCGCCGTGCCCATTGTGCTGGTCTCCATCCCGCTGGCCCCCTTGTTCAATTTCGATTTCGAACTGCTTTTTGCGCTGCTGGTTGCCCTGATGGCGGGCACTCCGGCCCTGGCCGCCAACGCCGCCATCGGGGCCGCGATTACGGTATCCCTGCCCCGGGGCGGTCTGATTGCCCCTATCGTGATCCTGCCCCTGGCCATTCCGGTGCTCATTTTCGGGGTTGCCGCAGCCGACCCGGGCGCCGGGGCCGCCCGGGGGTCGGCATTGCTGTTTCTGGCCGGCTATTCCATGCTGGTTCTTGTTGTCGCACCGATCGCTGCTGCCCTTGCGTTGCGCTCGGGCGCCGAATAGAACGCCGGGCATGATCGCCGACAATCCCAGGGTCGGGTTTTTTTCCAGGCTGGCCCAACCGGGTTATTTCCTGGACTGGTCGCGCCATATGATATTGCCGCTGGCAGCTCTTTGCGCCGTTTTTTTCGCGCTGGGTCTGTGGTTTGCTTTTTTTAATTCTCCGGCGGACTACCAGATGGGCAACACGGTGCGCATCATGTATATCCACGTGCCCAATGCCTGGCTAAGCCAGTTCGCCTACGGGGTAATGGTTGTTGCTTCCATCGGGTCTTTGGTCTGGCGCCACCCGCTGGCCGATGTGGCCGCCAAGACCGCCGCCCCGCTAGGCGCCACCTTTACCGCCATCATGCTGATCACCGGCGCCATCTGGGGCCGGCCCACCTGGGGCACTTACTGGGTGTGGGACGGGCGCCTGACTTCGTCTTTGGTGCACCTGTTCATCTATCTGGGGATTATTGCCCTGTGGCGGGCGTTTGATGATCCGGTGCGGGCCGCCCGGCCCATCGCCATCATCACCCTGGTGGGGGCCATCAACATCCCGATCATAAAGTTCTCGGTGGACTGGTGGAATGTGCTGCCCCAGCCGGCCAGCGTCATCCGTGCCGGCGGGCCCACCATGCCCGCCGCCATATTGACCCCGCTGCTGGTCATGTTTGGAGCTTATACCTTGCTGTTTTTAGTGTTGCATCTGGCGGCCATGCGCACCGAACTTGCCCGCCGCCGGATCACCGCCCTGCAGGCCCGCACCGCCCGTTCGCAAGCCGGAACACCCGCGTGAGCTGGCTCGACCCGAACTGGGGTTTTATTGCAAGTGCTTATGCCGCCGGGCTCTCGCTTACGCTGGCCGCCATATTTTTCACCGTTCGGGATGCCAGAAAACAAAAAAAACGTCTTGGGGCCCTTGAAGCGGCAGGCATCCGCCGCCGATCAAAGGAGACCTGACCCATGGGGCGTGCCGTTCTGGTTGCCGTACCGCTGATATTGGCCGTGACCCTGTTTGTCCTGTTTGCCACCCAGATGGGCCGGGATCCGTCCTTTGTGCCCTCGGCCCTGCTTAACAAGCCGGTGCCGCAGTTTTCCCTGCCCCCCATTGAGGGCAACGATCAGCCGGGGTTTTCCACCGCCGATCTTCTGGGGGAGGTTACCGTGGTCAATATCTGGGCGTCGTGGTGCGTGCCGTGCCGGGCCGAACACCCGCTCATGATGCGGCTGGGCGCCCGGGATGACGTCAAACTTTATGGTCTCAACTACAATGACGCGCCGCAAAATGCCCTGGATTTCCTTGAGGAACTGGGCAACCCCTATTTTGCAATTGGCGCCGACCGGGACCGGAAAATCTCACTGGACTGGGGGGTCTATGGCATCCCCGAGACATTTGTCATCAATGCCGAAGGCATTATTACCTACAAGTTCATCGGCCCGCTGTCCGAGCGTTCCTATACGCAGAGCCTGTTGCCGGCGATCGCCGAAGCGGTGGCTGCGGGTAAAACCTGAAAATTTCTAGCCTGTATTATCCTCCTCCGGCGGTTTGATCCCATAGCGGTTCAGGACCGGGATTTGCCAGAACGAAAAAACCAGAGTGATCGGCAACACGCCCCACACCTTGAATGCGACCCAGGTATCGGTGTCGAACGAACGCCAGACCACTTCGTTGACGATGGCTAAAAACACGAAAAACAGGCCCCAGCGCCAGGTCAGGATCAGCCAGCCCTTTTCCTCCAGCTTGTAGACCTCGCCAAATACATATTTGAGCAAGGTCTTGCCAAACATCAGCCCGCTTAACAGCACACCGGCAAACAGCAGATTGACGATGGTCGGCTTGATCTTGATGAAGGTTTCATCCTGCAGCCACAGGGTCATGCCACCAAAAACCAGCACCACCACCCCGGTCACCAACGGCATGATGGGCAGTTTTTTCAGCAATATCAGCGATACGGTCAGTGAAATTGCCATGGCGACCATGAACACGGCCGTGGCGAAAAAGATCGGCTGCGGGAAATACGCCGCAAGGGCGGGATATTGTTCAAGGACAGACCGGCCCCGGGCATTGGCGAGAAAAAACAGGACCAGCGGCCCCAGCTCCAGGGCCAGCTTGATCAATTGCGGGCGCAATTCACCGGTTGGCGCCGCGACCGGCCCGGGTTCCTGTTTTTGCTCATCTTGGTGCTCACTCATGGTGTTGTGTCATCCTTTGCTGCCCCTTCAGGCGTGATCCCGGCAATGGCGCCAGCGAAATCCCCGGCTGTAAACGGCGCCAGATCCTCAATTGTTTCGCCCACCCCGATAAAATGCACGGGCAAGCCGAATTTTGCGGCAATGGCCACCAGAATCCCGCCCCGCGCCGTGCCGTCCAGCTTTGTCATGACCAGCCCGGTCACGCCGGCTTTCTTACCAAATATTTCCACCTGATTTAGAGCATTTTGCCCGGTTGTGGCATCCAGGGTCAGCAAAACCGTGTGGGGCGCGGTTTTGATCACCCGCCCCACCACCCGGATGATTTTTTCCAGCTCGTCCATGAGTTCATGGCGGTTCTGCAATCGCCCCGCCGTATCGATGATCAAAATATCCACACCTTCGGCCACGGCGGCGGTGACCGCATCAAACGCCAGCCCCGAAGCGTCCGAACCGGCCGGTTTGGCAATCACGGGCACCCCGCAGCGCTGCCCCCATATTTCCAGCTGCTCAATGGCGGCGGCCCGAAACGTATCCCCCGCCGCCAGCATTACCGATTTGCCTTCGGCGACAAATTTTGAGGTCAGTTTGCCGATGGTTGTGGTTTTACCCGACCCGTTTACCCCCACCATCAGGATCACGTGGGGGCCATTTCCGGGTGTGATCACCAGGGGAACTGCCACGGGTTCAAGCCGGGCGCGAACCTCCTCGGCCAGTATGGCGCGAAGTTCGGCTCCCCCGATCTGCTTGTCATAGCGCTCTGCCCGCAATCGTGCGGTGATCGCGGTGGCGGCCTCTATGCCCAGATCGGCCTGAATAAGCACATCTTCGAGATCATCGAGGGTTGCCCGGTCGAGGCGACGGCGGGTGAACACCGAGGTAATGCCAGAGGTGACCTGATCGGAACTTTTTTTCAGCCCGGCGCCCAACCGGGCCAGCCAGGATTTTTGCAGCTCAGGGGCCGGTTCGGGTGTGGAAGGGGCAACAGGAGCAGAGACAGAGGAGGGGAGCGACTGGCTTTCTGGCCCGGCGGGTGCAGTATCTGGCCCGGAAGCACTTTCCTGACCTTTCTGAACCGCGCTGGCGCTGCCGCCGAACAACCTGCCCAAAAGTCCGGGTTTTTTTCCTGCTTTGGCTTCTTTGCCGCTATTTTCACTCATGATTTAAGTGAACCTTCACCGACAATCTGACCCACAAGGCCCGCCCCGTGCCGGGCCAGAACAGCGATTTCGGCCAGCGTCCCGGCGGCGGCGGTGGGGTCCCCCATGATGTGCACCTGGGCAAACTGGGCCGTCCGACCCAGATTTTCGCGCTCAAGCAACACGGTTTGCCGGCTGCCCACCAGCGAGCCCATGAAGTCATGATTTGCCCGTTGTCCAGCCTGGCGGAGTGCCTTGGCCCGTTGTTTTATGATCGCGCCGTCCACCTGGGGCATGCGCGCCGCGGGTGTGCCCGGCCGGGGGGAATAGGGAAATATATGGGCATAAACAATATTGCATTCACCAAGGATCGACACGGTGTCTTCAAACATTTCATCGGTTTCGGTGGGAAACCCGGCAATCAGATCGGCGCCGAACACCATGTCGGGGCGCACTTTTTGCATCCGTTGGCAAAATACTATGGCCTGATCGCGCAAATGGCGCCGCTTCATGCGCTTGAGGATCATGTCGGCGCCGGACTGCAAACTAAGATGGAGATGGGGCATGAGCCGCGTCTCCGAACCAAACGCATCAATCAAGGCCTCATCGACCTCGATGCAATCGATGGAGGAAATCCGCAAACGGGGCAGATCCGGCACCCGGCCAAGAATTTCCTGGACCAACTGGCCCAGAACCGGCCGGCCCGGCAGGTCGGGGCCGTAAGATGTCAGGTCAACCCCTGTCAGCACCACTTCTAGATAGCCGTTATCCACCAGGGCACGCACCTGATCGACCACCGCTCCCATGGGCACCGACCGGGATGGGCCGCGCCCGAAGGGTATGATGCAAAATGTACAACGGTGATCACAGCCGTTTTGTACCTGGACAAAAGCCCGGGTCCGCCCGGCCATGCCCTCCACCATATGCCCCGCCGTCTCGGTGACCGACATGATATCGTTGACCCGTATTTTCTCCGCTGTCTCCAGCCCGAAATTCAGGCCGGCATAAGCAGGAGCGGCCAGCTTGTCGCCATTGCCGATCACGAAATCGACTTCGTGCATGCGGGCAAAGGTTTCCGGCTCGATCTGGGCGGCGCAACCGCTGACGACGATACGCCGGTCCGGGTGCTCGCGCTTTGCCTTGCGGATGGCCTGACGGGTCTGGCGCACCGCTTCAGCGGTTACCGCACACGAATTGACCAGCAAGACATTGTCCAGCCCTGCCTCCTGGGCGCTGGCCTGCATGACTTCGACTTCCAGCGCATTCAGACGGCATCCAAAACTTAAGGTTGAAACACTCACGGAGGGCTGCTGACCGAGAACAGATCGGCCCCCATTTCACCGGCGCCGTCAAACGAGAACGGGCCGCTCATGAGCACATGATCGTCCGATTTGCGCCAGTTGATTTCCAGCTCCCCGCCGGGCAGTTCTATGGTGACTTGCCGCCCGGTCAGGCCCTTGCGCACCGCGGCAACCGCCACCGCACAGGCCGCAGTACCGCAGGCTCTGGTCTCACCGGCGCCCCGCTCCCAGACCTTGATCGCAATGTGGGCGGTATCGGTGACCCGGGCCAGAGAAATATTGGCCCGCTGGGGGAACAGGGGATGGTTTTCAAGCAGCGGGCCAACCCGGGTCAGATCATATTCGTCTGGCCGCTCGACCCAGAAAATGGTGTGGGGGTTGCCGACATTGACCACCGAAGGGGTGTGCAATATCGGATCATCGGCCGGCCCGATCTGCAATTCAATCCCCCGAGTGTCGAGAAATTCTTCGCTTAGGGGTATGTCGCGCCAGCCAAATTTCGGCACCCCCATATCCACGGTCACCTGATCGCCGGTGCGTTCACTGATCAACAGGCCGGCATTGGTCTGGACCGTTGTTGTTGTCCGTCCCAGTTCGTCGGACAGCATGGCGCCAACGCAACGGGTAGCGTTACCGCAAGCGTCCACCTCAATACCTTCGGCATTAAAAATGCGCATGAATGTGTCGGCAGCGGGGGCGCTGGCCGGCTCAAGGACAATGAGCTGATCGCAGCCGATGCCCAGTTCGCGATCGGCAATCCAGCGCACCTGATCCCCGGTCGGCCGGATCGGGCGCTCGCGGGCATCAAACACGACAAAGTCGTTGCCCAGCCCGCTCATGAGCCGATAGGGGACCGTGTCGGCCATCAAAAATGCCTCTGTGTGAAATCGAACTGGCTCTATATGGCGCACAACCGCCCCGATTTCCAGTTCCACCGGTGCTGGAAACTCGCGCAGTCATTGACTACGGGAACTCTGACGCCCTATAAGTCCTCCAACGTTAGAACAGATTAAGACAATTCGATCCGCCGGCCTGTCTTGCGAGATATGCCGGTCACCACCCGCCAGCGCGATGCGCCCGCGGGTGTTTTTCGGGTTTTACCGCGTAAAAATGCGTGGCGCAGAAATCAAAGGTGACCAGAGACCGTGTTTGACAGCTTAAGCGACAGACTTGGGGTCATATTCAAGGGCTTAACAGGCCGGGGCGCCTTAAGCGAAAGTGACGTGGATGCCGCACTGGTGGAGGTGCGGCGGGCCCTGATCGAAGCTGACGTGTCTTTGGAAGTGGTGCGCGGGTTTGTCGAACAGGTCCGGGTGCGGGCGCTGGGCGCGGAGGTGACCAAATCGGTTCCCCCCGGCCAGCAGGTGATCAAGATCGTCTCCGACGAACTGACTAATGTGCTGGGCGGCGATGCCGCGCCCCTGTCGTTTGCCGCCACCCCGCCCGTGACCTTCATGATGGTGGGGCTGCAGGGGTCGGGCAAAACCACGACTTCGGCCAAAATCGCTAAACGGCTTTGGGATCGCGACAAGAAAAAAGTGTTGCTCGCCTCCCTGGATATCTACCG
>JAADFY010000068.1 GCA_013152625.1 Alphaproteobacteria bacterium | reverse complement strand
GCCAGAAAAAGTGGGAACCGGTTTTTCGGTTCGGCAACCCGATCAGTCAAAATGGTTTCCATCGTTCTTGCGCCTGTTATGTGAACAAATTGGCTCATACCATTTCATCTCCGTTTATGGGTCCGGACCCTAGGGGGACCACCGCAGGAAATTGGCCAGCAGGCCAAGGCCCAGCTTCTGGCTTTTTTCCGGGTGAAACTGGGTGCCAAACATATTGTTCCGGGCGATACAGGCGGTTACCGGTCCGCCATAATCGGTGACAGCGACCAGATCGGCGGTGTTTTTTGTCTCAAACCGGAATGAATGGACAAAATAGGCATGCAGCCCGTCTGGCCCCAGCCTTAAACCGTCCAGAACCGGATGGGGGCGGACCGGGTTGAGAATATTCCAGCCCATATGGGGGATCTTGAGGCTCTTGTCTTTTGGTTTGAGGGCGGTCACGGTTCCCCGGATCCAGTCCAGACCCTGGTGGACACCTTTTTCATGGCCCGTGGTCGCCATAAGCTGCATGCCGACACAAATTCCAAGGAACGGGGTCCGGTGGGCCACAACCCGTTCGTTGAGGGTCTCAACCAGGCCACCAATGCCGTAAAGGCCGGCCCGGCAGTCAGCAAATGCACCAACCCCGGGCAAAACAATGCGATCCGCGCGGGCGAGCCGGGCCGGATCCGCGCTCACCACGATTTTTGCTGGCACACCGGCATCAACAGCGGCCTGTTCAAGCGCTTTTTGGACCGACCTGATATTGCCCGACCCGTAATCGACGATCAAAACGGTCTGGTCCATCAGCTAAACAATGGGGGTGGGGTTTGTGTTGCGGAAAGTTGCTTTCTGGGCCAGCCGGGCGCGCACCCAAAGCCGTTCAGCGGCTTCGCGACCGGGAGCGGCCACATCGGCAATCAGTGTATAGCCCTTGCGCTCCAAGGCCCTGGAGCGAATGGCGCCGGCCTCCAGACCGAGCAAAACCGCCACCGCCAGCCCCAGCCAGCCCGCCGCATCCTCGCCCACCAGAACGGTGGCAAACGCGAGCACAACAGCAATGCCAAACAGAGCGGCCAATTCCAGCCACAGCCCATGCCAGATGCACCAGATGGGGGCAACAAGAAAGGCGCCGATGGAGAACCGGTCGCCGATCACCTTGATGTCGGCAGTACCGGGATCGGCGTTTAATCCGGTTTTTAGTTCACGTCCGTAAATAGCGAAATTGGTCATGTGGCTGTTTCCGTCATAGCGGTTTTGGCCCAGGCCCTAAAGGGTGCCTTTGGTGGAGGGTATATTGTTGCCGGCGCGCGGGTCGATTTCCAGCGCCTGACGCAGGGCTCTGGCCAGCCCCTTAAAGCAACTCTCGGCAATGTGATGGGCATTGTCGCCGTAAAAATTCTCCACGTGACAGGTAATTTTTGCGTTCATGGCAAACGCGTAAAACCATTCCCGGAACAATTCGGTGTCCATTTCCCCCACCTTGGCGGCGGCAAACTTCACACGCCAGACCAGATAAGGCCGGCCCGAAAAATCAATGGCGACCCGGGAGAGGGTTTCGTCCATGGGCAGATCGACCGAGGCAAACCGGACAATGCCGCGCTTGTCACCCAGGGCTTTGGCGATGGCCTGGCCCAGAACAATGGCGCTGTCTTCGGTGGTGTGGTGCATGTCGATATGCAGATCACCGCTTGCCTTTAGATCAATATCCATGAGCCCATGACGGGCGATCTGTTCAAGCATATGATCAAGAAACCCGATGCCGGTTGAAATGTCGGCCTTGCCGGTGCCGTCCAGATTGACCGTCACCGACAGTGCGGTTTCGTTTGTGGTGCGCTTTATGCTCGCCTGTCGCATTTTTTTCCCAAAATTTCGGGCACGCGGTGCCGGGGTGTGCTGTTGCGCCCTTTTTGCCGGTGGAGCCATAACAAGGTTCAAAGGGCGGCGCAAATGGCCGTTTTGTTGCATTTATCGCGGGGGGCCCTAAATAGAGGCGTTCGCGACACTTAACGGGCCCATATCTCCCATGAGCAATTCCCAGACCGGCTGGCACGGCACCACTATTCTAAGCGTGCGAAAAGGCAATAAAATCGTTGTGGCCGGCGACGGGCAGGTCTCCATCGGCCAGACGGTGATCAAGCACAATGCGATCAAAGTGCGCCGGATCGGCGGCGGCAAGGTCTTAACCGGTTTTGCCGGGGCCACGGCGGATGCATTCACCCTGTTTGAGCGGCTGGAGACCAAGCTGGAGAAATATCCCGACCAGTTGATGCGGGCGGCGGTGGAAATGGCCAAGGACTGGCGCATGGATCGCTATTTGCGCCGTCTTGAAGCCATGATGATCGTGGCCGATCATTCCGACAGTCTGGTTCTGACCGGCACCGGCGACGTTCTGGCCCCCGATGACGGGGTGATCGGGATCGGCTCGGGGGGCAATTATGCGCTGGCGGCGGCCCGGGCTTTAATGGATACCGAAATGGATGCGGAAACCATTGCCAGGCGGGCGATGAAAATTGCCGCCGAAATTTGCGTGTACACCAATGGATCGGTGGTTGTGGAAAGCATCGATGTGAATGAACCGGCCGAAACCGAATAGATATTTCGTGTTCCGCGAACACGATTTTCCCATTCAAACAAAGGCAGAAAGAGCCACATAATGAGTGATGCCAGCTATTCGCCGCGCGAAATCGTCTCCGAACTGGATCGGTATATTGTCGGCCAGAAAGACGCCAAGCGGGCCGTGGCCATCGCCCTTCGCAACCGCTGGCGGCGCCAGCAGCTTGCCGAGGACATGCGCCGGGAGGTGGTGCCGAAAAATATCCTCATGATCGGGCCGACCGGAGTGGGCAAAACCGAAATTTCAAGGCGGCTGGCCCGGCTGGCCAATGCGCCCTTTATCAAGGTGGAGGCGACCAAATTCACCGAAGTGGGCTATGTGGGGCGCGACGTGGAACAGATCATTCGTGATCTGGTGGAGGCGGGAATTTCGCTTCTCAAGGAAAAAAAACGGCGCGAGGTTCAGGCCACGGCCCACAAGCGGGCCGAAGAACGGGTGATCGACGCGCTGGTGGGGCAGTCAGCAGCACCGGCAACCCGGGAAAGCTTTCGTAAAAAGCTGCGGGCCAACGAACTCGATGACCGGGAGATCGAGATCGAGGTTTCCCAGCCGGCGGGCAACCCCATGCTCGATATTCCGGGCATGCCGGGGGGCAATATGGGCATGATCAACCTGTCGGACATGCTGGGCAAGGCTTTTGCGCCCAAGGGGGTCAAACGCACCGTCTCGGTGTCTGAAAGCTACGGTATTTTAGCCAATGAAGAGGCCGACAAGCTTCTCGATCAGGACAAACTGGTGCTCGAGGCCATCGATCTGGTGGAAAATCACGGCATTGTTTTTCTCGACGAGATCGACAAAATCTGCCTGCGCGAAGGGCGCGGCGGCGGCGATGTCAGCCGCGAGGGCGTTCAGCGCGATCTGTTGCCGCTCATCGAGGGAACCACGGTTTCCACCAAACACGGGCCGGTCAATACCGACCATGTGCTGTTTATCGCCTCGGGCGCTTTTCATGTGTCCAAGCCGTCCGATCTGTTGCCCGAACTGCAGGGGCGATTGCCGATCCGGGTGGAACTGCGGGCGCTGACAAAGGCCGATTTCGTGCGCATTCTGAATGACACCGACGCGTCGCTCATCAAGCAGTATGTGGCCATGCTCGGCACCGAAGGCGTGACCCTGGATTTTACGCCCGATGCCATTGATGCCGTGGCCGATCTGGCCGCCGCGATCAATGCCAGCGTGGAAAATATCGGGGCGCGGCGCTTAATGACGGTGATGGAAAAACTGGTTGAGGACATATCTTTCGATGCGCCGGACAAGGACGGCGAGACGATCAAAATCGACGGAGCCTATGTCAACAAACATGTGGGGGAGCTGGCCAAGGACACCGATTTAAGCCGGTTTATTCTCTAGGTCCTTGTTTGGTCGCTTTTGTCCGACGGCGGGTGGCTCTTTTCCTCTCACGCCGAATTCGCTTACGCTTACCGGCTCCGAGGGGCGGCGCTTGCGCCGGCTCGCGTTGAAGCTCGCTGAGCTCGGGGTCAGAGGTAAAAGCGGCTCGCACCTCGCTGGTCCGATAACCGGCACTCACTTATCGGTGACACGTTTTAACGCGACCGGGCTCTTGATGTTCTAGTCATGAGCTCAGCGTTTAACGTGCGCAAATCCTCTTCGCTCAGATCGGCAATGGAAGCGGCAAGCCGATTGGCCAGTTCGGTGGCCATGGGGTCGAGCCCGGCGGTGTTGATGGAAATTTTCGGGTCGGAAATTTCGACCAGCCGCTGGAGTTCTTCCGCCTCGTCCCAGATGATATTGAAATAGGTTATGATGCGCTGCAGCAGATACCAGGTGGGTCTGGAACGATGGCCATGTTCGAGGGCCGAAAGGTAGGCGCTGGAAACATCAAGCGCTGAGGCCATGTCTTTAAGGGCAATGCCCCGTTCCGCCCGCATGCGCCGCAACCGCGCACCAAGCGGCGTCATGAAGGGTTGGCCCGGGTACGGGCGCTTAACCGTACATACAGCGCACCATTGCCCCCGTGACCAATAGCCGAAGGCCCCCAGCCGGACACCATGGGGGCAAGGGCGGGTTCGGCCAGCCAGACCGGAACAGCATGGCGCAACACACCCTTTTGCTCAAAGGCGGCAAATCCGGTGCGTTTTACCCCCTTGCCCGTAATAATGAGCACGGTGCGGGCGCCCCGGGACCAGACATGCTCGATAAACCGGCACAATGCCCCGTGGGCCTGGGACTGGCGCAGACCATGCAGGTCGAGGGTGGCGTCTATCTCCAGCCGCCCACGGGCAACCCGGCGGCGCAGACCGGGCTCAATGGGCTTGTTCAGCGGGGGGGCCGGCGGCGGAAAATGGGTGAAACCGGCATTGGATTGCCGTGTTCTTGCCGGTCCAAAGCCGGTCTTGGCTGACCCGCCAGGCATTTTCCCGGCCGGTCCGGAAGGTAACGACTTTACTGTCGGGCTGGGGGTCGCGGTGGTGGCAATCTTGCCGGCACCGCCCGTGCGGTGAGGCCGGATGGGGCTGACCGACCGGGTTAGTTCGGTCCAAAGGTGCCAGTCCCCCACCGATGGGTTGCCGGTACCGGTATTGTAAACAAACCGGACAGCTTTGGACCCAATGGTGCGGCGCGACATGTCCTGTGTTCTCTTTATTGCCCCGGATTGGCCCCTGTCACTTCATCCGTGCACCCGGGCGTGTACTCGGGCGTGTGCTCGGGCGTGTCCTTGGGCGTGCCCTTGGGTCCGGTAGTCCGAGTCTGGCGGCCCCAGTCTTAACTTAACTGATTGGTGGCGACCAGCTTCCAGTTGGGATCGCGCGAACGCAACCCCCGCGAGAACGTCCATTCATCGGCAATATTGACCACCGTCACCTCGTCGCCATCGATAATCTCGCCATTTTCATCCCGGGTGGCCGAAACCACCTGGGCATTGAACTCAATGGAGATCACAACGGTGCGCTTGTCGATGCGTGCTTCAATCATCTTGACATCGTTAAAGCCGACAAATGTGAAATCGATCTTCTCATTGCGCTCCTCACGGGCCTCGATCTCGGCTGCAAAACTCTCATAGACTTCCTTGTCCAGCAGCCCCTTGAGCGTTTTGGCGTCACCATTGGCAAATGAGGTCACAATCATCTCATAGGCGGAAACGGCTCCATCCATGAAACCACGGGGGGAAAAACTGGTGTCGGACTCACATATCTGCTTGAGGCCCTCGGCCACCTCCTCGCGGCCCTCGGCCACCCGCTTGATTTCGCTTTCCAGCTTGAGGGCCTGGGTCTGCTTGTCGTGCTTGGGCGGTTTTACGCCCTGCTGGGGGGGTGGCATATCTATGACATTATCTTCGGCCGCATCGGGTTTATCGGATTTCTTGCGGGCGTAAGGATTGGCCGGGGGGCGTTCGGTACCCGTACGCGAGCCCAGAACCGAGCGCAGGCGCCAAAGAATGAACAGGGCGAGCGCGAGAAAGAACAGCGTGGGCATGTCAAAAAAATCTTGCATCAGTACCTCTGGTTGCGGCTGGCGCGGGCATAAGGGCTCGCATCGCCGTTCACTGGCTCTATATATATAAATTCAACCGGGGTGAAACCACGCTTTGGCGCTATTTAGGTGATTTTCGCGCTCAATTGCTGGTGAAACACAGGAGATGGTGCCCATGGGACGTATTTTGTTTGCAACTTTCGTAATCGTACCGATCATCGAAATTGGTCTTTTTGTCGCGCTGGGAGACATTATCGGCTTCTGGTGGACCATGGGGGCGGTGGTTTTTACCGCTGTTCTGGGCTCGGTTTTGCTGCGCTTGCAGGGTTTTGCAATCCTGAACCGTATCCAGACGGCATTAAATGCGGGCACCTTTCCGGGCCGGGAAATCGTTGACGGCGTCATGATGGCGGTGGCCGGGGTGTTATTGCTCACGCCGGGGTTTTTCACCGATGCCATCGGGTTCAGCTTGTTTGTGCCCGGGGTGCGCCAGGCGATATTCCGCTTTGTGCGATCGAAAATTTCCGTTGTTGGCAATGGACCGGGCCCGCAAAAACCCGACCAGAACGGTCCCACCATTGATATGGACTCCGATCAGTGGCGCGGGAACGCCAAATAGCACGTCCTGTTAAACCGTTCGCAGCGTGTTTGCTTGCCCGGGCATGGCAAAGATGATAGCGAGCGGGCCAATATCTTTTTGTTGAATCGTGTACCGGAATTAAAGCACCATGAGTGACGACAGTCAGGGCGCCGACGAAAACGCCAAAAAACCCGACGAAGCCGCCGCCGATCCGGCCAACGCCGCCGATCAGGCCAATGCCAAAGCCCCGTCGCTGAACATTATCGGCCAGTATATCAAGGATCTCAGCTTTGAGAATCCTAACGCACCGGGCTCGATACTGGCCGGGTCCCAGCCCAAAATCGCCCTCAATATCAATGTGGCGGCACGAAAACAGGCCGACGATGTTTATGTCTCGGAACTGACCATCAAACGCCAAAGCGGAACGCGATGACGCGGTCTTGTTTTCAGTGGAGCTGGTTTATGGGGGGCTGTTCCGGATGCTGAATGTCCCCGAGGCGCAGATCTACCCGCTGGTCATGGTGGAATGTCCGCGGATGATTTTCCCGTTTGCCCGCCAGATCCTGACCAATGTCACCCAGGCGGGTGGTTTTCCGCCATTGATGATGGAACCGGTGGATTTTGGCGCCCTGCTGCGGCAAAATCTGGTGGCGCAGCAAAAACAACAGGCGGCCCAGGCCACAGCCAAGGGCGAGGCGCCCAAGATAAACTAGCGCCTCCTTAAGACCCTTTGCCCTGAGACCCCTTTTGGGACCCCGTGTATCGGTGCCACAGGGCGCCCTCGCCCATTTCAGCGATAAATTCCCCAT
>JAADFY010000067.1 GCA_013152625.1 Alphaproteobacteria bacterium | reverse complement strand
CGATATTGGCATAGCCCAGCCCCAGGGTACGGAACTGAAAACTGCCCTCGGCAATGGCGCGGGAGGGGAACTGGGCCATCATGACCGAAATTTCAAGAACCAGTGTCCACAGGCGCACCGAATGCTCGAAATCCTCGATTTCAAAGGTGCCGTCTCCGGCCCGGTACTGGAGCAGATTGAGGGAGGCGAGATTGCACGCCGTGTCGTCTAGAAACATATATTCTGAGCACGGGTTGGAGGCGTTGATGTCTCCGGACGCCTTGCAGGTGTGCCAGTCGTTGATGGTGGTGTGATACTGGATGCCGGGATCGGCGCTGGCCCAGGCGGCATAGCCCACCGTTTCCCACAGATCACGAGCCTTGACCGTTTTTACGACTTTGCCGTCGATGCGACCGATCAGATCCCAGTCCGCGTCTTTTTCCACCGCCTGTAAAAACCCGTCCTTGACCCGCACCGTGTTGTTCGAGTTCTGGCCCGAAACGGTCAGATAGGCTTCGGAATCCCAGTCGGTGTCATAGATGGGGAATTCGATTTCCGTGTAGCCCTGGCGGGCGAACATGATGACCCGGCGAATGTAGTTTTCGGGCACCAGGGCCCGTTTGGCGGCGAGAACCTCGCGCTTGAGGGCGGGGTTTTTCTTTACCTCGAAACAATCGTCCCCCGGGCCTTTGCAATTCACGCAGGCGCGAAGAATGGCGGTGAGGTGTTTTGAGACGGTTTTGGAGCCGGTGACCAGGGCGGCGACTTTTTCCTCTTCGCGCACCTTCCAGTTGATGAATTGTTCGATGTCGGGGTGATCGATGTCGACCACGACCATTTTGGCGGCCCGCCGGGTGGTGCCCCCCGATTTGATCGCCCCGGCGGCCCGGTCGCCGATTTTTAGAAAACTCATCAGGCCAGAGGATTTACCCCCCCCGGACAGGCTTTCCCCCGATCCGCGCAGGGCGGAAAAATTGGAGCCCGTGCCCGAGCCGTATTTGAACAGGCGCGCCTCACGCACCCAAAGGTCCATGATGCCGCCCTCGTTGACCAGATCGTCCTTGATCGACTGGATAAAACAGGCGTGGGGCTGGGGATGGGCATAGGCGGAATTTGATTTCACCATCTTGTGGGTGAACGGGTCGACATAAAAATGGCCCTGGCCTGGGCCGTCGATGCCATAGGCCCAGTTCAGGCCGGTGTTGAACCACTGGGGGGAGTTGGGGGCGCATTTCTGGGTGGCCAGCATGTAGGCGATTTCGTCAAAAAAGGCGCGGGCGTCTTCTTCTGTGTCAAAATAGCCCCCCTTCCAGCCCCAATAGGTCCAGGTGCCGGCCAGCCGGTCAAAAAGCTGGCGGGCGTCGGTCTCGGACGTGTAGCGCTGGTTTTCGGGCAATTCGGCCAGGGCCTCTTCGTCGGGGACCGAAGACCACAACCAGGAGGGGACCGAATTTTCCTCGATTTTTCTAAGACGCGTCGCCACGCCGGCTTTGCGAAAATATTTCTGGGCGATGATGTCGGCGGCCACCTGGGACCAGGCGGCGGGAACCGCAATGTCTTCCAGGCGGAAAACCACCGAACCGTCGGGATTTTTGATCTCGCTGGTCGTGGTGTGAAACGAGACATCCGTATAGGCGGACTGGTTCGGTTTTGTATAGCGACGCTCTATGCGCATTCGGTGGTGACCCCCAAAATTATTTGACGCCCGAAATTACCGGACATCCTGAATTACCTGACACTCACGGCGTGCCCGGAAACCTATAAAGCGGCTTCCGCTTGCCCGGTGTTGACGCATTAACTGAACGCAAAGCCGGAACCGGCCCTGCAACTGCCGGGGGTGTGGTTCCCCCAAACCCAGGTTCCCGACACTCGAGATCCCCGAAACCCAAATTCCCCGTCGATCCGGTTGCCGGCAAACATGCGCCGCCAGACCGATTTTTCGTCTCAGCGCCCCCCGGAGGCGCCCTTTGTTCTTAACGCGGGGGGTACGCGAATATACACTGGCCGAACAAACGGCCTGCCAGATCCCGGGCTCCGTCGACCAAATCCCAAGCTCCGCCGACCAAATCCCGGGCTCCGCCGACCAAGCGCCGGACAGGTGGCGAAATGCGGCAAAGCTGCGGCGTAAATGGGGCACGCAACGTTGCAAATCGTGTCCCGATTCAAAATTTTGGTCAACAGCAATTATTGCCAATTCGTCTACCCCTAGTGGTCCTCACCCCCGTCATACGGCACATGTAGTGTACTCCCAAAGTCCTTAAAAGGAAATGAATTGAAAAAAATTGATTCGCGATTTTGCCTGATTTCTCTCCGGTCGGGCAACACTCGGAACGGTGCCGGCTACGCCCTGTGTGAAGCCGAATTCCCGATCAACGCTTTGGTTCTGGCCTTTGGTGTTTTTACGTGGGTGCCGCCGACGGCGGTTAACGGGCCTGTCCGCATTCGCGCCAACCGGCACCCACCGATCTGTTCGCTGATGTGTCAAGGGGGTATATTTCACCCTCCGGGCAGGTACACTTTTTCGGCCCGGTCGGAATTTTTATAAAGCCCGTATCGGCGGGCCCCGGCAACACCGAAAAAACCGACCGGATCGGGCAAAAAGGGGGGCGGACGCGTGGTGACGGGCGAAGTGGGGGCAGAAGACGAACCACCCAAAACCGCACAATGCTGTTCGGTGGTGCTGGTTGAGCCCACAAAGCACATGCAAACGCTCATGCGCTCGATGTTTTCGGGCATCGGCATGCGGTCGTTGCGGGTATTTGCCGACTCCGATCAGGCGGCCCAGGAAATACTGAGCGACCCGCCCTCCGCCATTGTCATTGACTGGAACTGCCAGCCGTTTGATGGCGCCCAGTTTCTCACCCTGTTGCGACACCAGCGCATGTATCCGGTGTGTCTGGTGCCAATAATTGTCGTTATGCGCGAGGCCTGGGAAACCGCTGTTGAAAAGGCGCTGACCCTGGGCGCCAACGCGGTTCTGGTCAAACCCATTTCCCCCGATATTCTGCGCGGTCACTTAAACTGGGCGCTCAGGCAGTCGCAAAGTATGGAACTTGTGGGGGAACGCTATCAGGTGGCCCATGTGCGCGAGCAACTCGAAGCGGATCAGGAACGGCGGCGACGCATGCGGGCGGCCCGCAAGTTCCAGGCTGAACAGATTGCGGTCATGAGTGAAATTCAAAGCGATGTGGACCGGATCCTGAATTCCTCCATATACTGAACGCTGACGCCCCATGATGGTGCCGGCGGGCACCGGTTTGCCGCCATTTTTCTTTTTGCCACATCATCGGGGGCTGGCAGAGCACCCCACAAGGTGTTACAGCCAAACCGGCGCAAGGCATGCTGTGGCCGGTGCGCGTAACGATCGCTGCGCTGATGCGGCCTGCCTGGACACCACGAGCGCCGGGAACTGGCCCCTGCCAGCCCGACACCAGACCGAGAAAGCCGGATATGAAACAACTGTTTGCGGAATTGTTCATCTGGTGGCACGGCCAGACCATGGGCACCCGGCTGGCAACGGCTCTTGGCGGTGTTTTTGTCGGCAAGGACGATGCTGGAAACCGGTATTTCAAGGCCCGCAAGGGCCGGAAGCGGTGGGTATTGTATAACGGGCCGGCCGAGCCCTCCGCTATTCCGCCCGGTTGGCATGGATGGATGCATTATCGTACCGACACTGCGCCGGTGGACGAAAATTACCAGCCGAAACCCTGGCAGCTTCCCCATAAGCAAAATCTGACCGGTACCGCCGGCGCTTATCGGCCAAAGGGCTCATTGCTGAACGAGGGCAAGCGGCAAAAAGTCAGTGGTGATTACGACGCCTGGACGCCGGGTTAGTTTAGTTTTTCGATCCGGGTGCTGGCCGGACGCGGTGTTGCGGAGTTCGTCGCGAATGCAGAAATTGGTGTGCGCCATCGCCGGAAAGATTTGTCGGGTGATCAGAAATCTCGCGCCGAATACTCCGGCAAAACAGTTGCGCGGGGTATCGGTTGGTTTGTTTCTTGGCATAATTTTTGGCATAATTCCTGGCATGGGGCTGGCGGTGGCGCCAGCCTGGGCACAGTCTTTATCCAATCCGGTGGCGGTATTTTCCGGTCTCGACAAGATCACCGGCAGAATCACCACCTTCGACGTCTATATTGATGAAACGGTGCAATTCGGTGCCCTGCAGATTACCCCCCGGGTGTGCTATACGCGCCCGCCCGATCAGGTCCAGCGCACCTCCAGTTTTATCGAGGTGGATCAGGTCTCGCTCCAGCAGACCTTGAAACGAATTTTTACCGGCTGGATGTTTGCCGACAGCCCGGCCCTTAACGCCATCGACAACGCGGTTTATGATGTGTGGCTGGTCACCTGCAAGACCGTGTCCGATGTGCCGCCACCGGACAGCCGCTGAACCTTTCAGGTCCGGGAACCCTGTTCCGGGGGTGAAAATTCGGGCTGCAGTTCGAGCGCGGCGGCCAGCCGTTGCCGGTATTCGGCACGGGGGATTTCAATTCCGCCCAAAGACTTCAAATGATCGGTCAAAAACTGCATGTCGAGCAGACCAAACCCACCTGCGTTCAGCCGGGACACCAGATGGACCAGCGCCACCTTGGAGGCGTCGGTCCGGGTGTGAAACATGCTTTCGCCAAAGAACGCCCCGCCAATGGCCAGGCCATAAAGCCCGCCCGCCAGTTCGCCATCCGCCCACACCTCCACCGAATGGGCATGCCCGCTTTGGTGCAGCCGGGCATACAGGTGCAAAATATCGGCGTTGATCCAGGTCTCGGCCCGGCCCGCCGCCGGTTTGGCGCACGCCGCCATCACATCCTCGAATGCCCGGTCAACGGTCCATTGAAATTTTCCGGACTGAATGGTTTTTTTCAGCGAGCGCGAAACATGCAACCCATCCAGGGGTAAAATGCCGCGAACTTCGGGGTCCACCCAGAACAGTTCGCTTGACGCGGCGCTTTCCGCCATTGGAAAAACGCCAAATTCATAGGCCCGCAGGATCAGTTCGGGGGTCAGCGCCAGTTCAAACGGATCGGTATCGTTGTGCATGAATTCCACACGCCTTTGGTCGCGGCGGCGCTTCGTGCCGGCCCGAAAACCGTCAATTCGCAAGGGCCTATTTTTTGGTGCCCGCCAGATAAGCTTCCAGCCAGTGAATGTTGTAGTCACCGGATATAATGTCAGGCTCGTCGGCCAGGCGCCGGAACAGGGGCAGGGTGGTCTTGATCCCGTCAACCACGAATTCATCCAGGGCCCGACGCAACCGTTGCAGACATTCCGCACGGTTCCGCCCGTGAACGATCAGCTTGCCGATCAGGCTGTCGTAATAGGGGGGCACCTTATATCCTTGGTAAATGCCGCTATCTATGCGGACGCCGACGCCGCCAGCGGGATGGTAATAGGTAATTGTGCCCGGGGACGGCGTGAAATCAACCGGATCTTCGGCATTGATGCGCACTTCAATGGCGTGGCCCCAGAACTGGATTTCGTTCTGCACCAGACTTAGTTTTTCACCCGCTGCCACCCGGATCTGCTCATAGACAATATCGATATTGGTAATGCGCTCGGTGACCGGATGTTCCACCTGTAGCCGTGTGTTCATTTCGATGAAATAAAATTCGCCGTCTTCATACAAAAATTCCACCGTGCCGGCCCCGGAATATTTCATGTCCCGGGTGGCCTTGGCACACACTTCGCCAATCCGGTCGCGCTCGGCGGCGGTGATCGAGGGGGCGTTGGCCTCCTCCCACAATTTTTGGTGACGGCGCTGCAGGGAGCAATCCCTGGTGCCGATGTGAACCGCATTGCCCCGGCCATCCCCGAGAACCTGCACTTCAATATGGCGCGGCTTGCCGAGATATTTTTCCAGATAGACCGCATCGTCACCAAATGCCGCTTTGGCCTCGGTGCGTGCGGTGGACCAGGCCACGGCCAGTTCACCCTCATTCAGGGCCACTTTCATGCCCCGCCCGCCGCCGCCGGACGCGGCCTTGACCAGCACAGGAAACCCGATTTCCCTTGCAGCACCAAGGGCTTCAGCTTGTGTGTTGACGGCCCCGGCCGAGCCCGGCACACATGGAATGCCAAGCTTGCGCGCGGTGCGTTTGGCCTCGATCTTGTCGCCCATCATTTCGATATGGGCCGCCGACGGACCGATAAAGGCAATCTTGTGCTCGTCCAGAATGCGGGCAAAGCGGGCGTTCTCCGACAGGAAGCCATATCCGGGATGCACGGCATCGGCGCCGGTGATTTCGCAAGCCGCCATGATCGAGGGAATATTGAGATAGGAATCCAGCGCGGCGGGCGGCCCGATACACACGCTTTCGTCGGCCAGCCGCACATGCATGGCGTCGGCATCGGCGCTGGAGTGGACCGCCACGGTCTGAATGCCCAGTTCCTTGCAGGCGCGCAAAATCCGTAGGGCAATTTCCCCGCGATTGGCAATGAGGACCTTTGAGAACATCGATTGCCCGGCCTATTCGATCAGAACCAGCGGCTCGCCATATTCGACGGGCTGGGAATCTTCAAAAAATATGGACTTGATTGTACCGGCCCGGTGGGCAGGAATCTGGTTCATGGTTTTCATGGCTTCGATGATCAGAACGGTCTGCCCCTCGGTAACCCGGGTGCCCACCTCGACAAACGCCGCAGCATTGGGGTCGGGCTTGCGGTAGGCGGTGCCCACCATGGGGCAGGTCAGCGTGCCCGGATTGGACGCCAGATCACCGAGTAGGGCACAACGAGACCAACCTGAATCACACACCGTGGTCCAGGTAATAAAATAGCCGCAATTTGGAGGCGGATAACCCGGTCCGGCAGGACCGCCAGACGATCTGCGGGAGGATCGTTCAGGTTACCGATCTTAAGCCACACGACGCCATTGAGTTTAAGGGACACACAATTGACTAAAGGTTCGCAAATCGACCAGGAATTTATCCGCGCCATTGCCGAAATGCTCAATGCGGAAAATCTCGTTGAAATCGAAATCGAAAAAGACGACTTTCGCGTTCGTATCACCCGCAGTCATGCCCCCGAAACGGTTCACTACAGTGCGGCCGTACCGCCGGCAGCAGGCGCCCCCCTCCCCGTGGCGGCGC
>JAADFY010000066.1:1665-8747 GCA_013152625.1 Alphaproteobacteria bacterium | reverse complement strand
AACAATTCGTTTGCACCCAGTTCCACATCTTCAAACATGGCAGCGTACTTTTTGTAAACGGCGGTAACCTTGCTGGCCAGGGGCGAGTCCAGAAACACCAGGTGGGGGTCGATTTCGCCGGTTTTTATCAAATCGCCAATGTCATGGAGCAATTCCTGGGAGCGCTCCACGGCAAAGGTGGGAATGACCAGATTGCCGCCGCGCCCCAGGGCATCGTTGATTTCACTGGCCAGGGCAATGCGGCGCTGTTTGAGGGTGTAGTCCGCGCGGTCACGCCCGCCGTAAGTCGCCTCGCACAAGATATAGTCAAAGCCGGCGGGAGCGTCGGGTTCCTTGTAAAAAACCTTTTCTTCGGGCCCCAGATCGCCGGAAAACAAAATTCTGACCGGTTTGCCATTCCCGTCGCTCACCTCGATTTCGGCCGAGGCGGAGCCCAGGATATGGCCCGCATTCCACAAGCGCACCCGAACCCCGGGACCGGGCTCAAACCATTCGCCATAGGCATGATTGCGCCGGTGTTTAAGGGCTTTGGTGGCATCCTTGACCGTATAGAGCGGCAACAGGGGCGCCAGACCCCGCCGGGCGCGCTTGCGGGTTTGCCGCGCCGCTTCGCTTTCCTGAATGGACGCACCATCCGCCAGCAAAAACTCGATCAACCCGTTGGTGGGGGCCGTGGCATGGATAGGGCCGGTAAAACCATTGGCATAAAGTTTCGGTGTCAGCCCGACATGATCGATATGGGCATGGGTGAGCACCAGAAAATCGATGTTGGCCGGATCATAGGGAACAGGTTTGTAATTGAGGTCGCGAACGCTTTTATTGCCCTGAAACAGGCCGCAATCGACCAGAAACTGCCCGCCGGGATGGGTGACGCGATAACTTGAACCGGTCACCGTGCCGGCGGCGCCGTGGAAATGTAGGGTAACGGTCACGCGGTTCTCCAGAATTTGACGATCAATAGGGGTCCGGAGCGTTTCCAGGAGTGAGACGGACCATGAAACGATCCGGTGGATCGTTTCACCGTCGAACGGACCCGGTTATCCGGCCAGCGAGGTGCGAGCCGCTATGCGAGCAGCCGCCACAGAGCAAAAGCGACCAACAAGGATTTAGGACCCTGTTTTGTTACCATCAAAACAGGATATGCCCTAACGGGGCGCACGTTTGGCCAGAATGCGTTGCAGGGTGCGCCGGTGCATGTTGAGACGCCGGGCGGTTTCCGACACATTGCGATTGCACAGCTCATAAATCCGCTGGATATGCTCCCAGCGCACCCGGTCCGCCGACATGGGGTTTTCGGGCGGCTCGGGCGCATGGGATTTTTTGGTCATGAGCACCTTGAATATATCGTCGGCATCGGCGGGTTTGGCCAGATAATCGAAGGCGCCCAGTTTGACCGCCGAAACGGCGCTGGCGATGTTGCCATACCCGGTCAGAACCACCACCCGGGCCTCGGGCCGCACCACATTGAGCGCTGAGACAATATCGAGGCCGTTGCCGTCGCCTAAACGCATGTCGATCACCGCGTAGGCGGGCGGGTCGGACTTGACCGCAGCCATGCCGTCGGTCACCGATCCGACGCCGCGTACGTCAAATCCGCGTTTTTCCATCGCCCGCACCAGTGCGCCAAGAAAGGCCTTGTCGTCGTCAACCAGCAACAAGGAGCGATCGGCGTTCAAGAGTTCCTGCAAATCAGACATTAGGTCACGGCCCCATAAACGGGGGCGATATGGCGCTTGAAACGGCAAAAATATACAAGGAAAAGGGTGATAAGCGGGTTTTTCACCCGGTTGAGCCCTTCGCCCTGCGGGTTTTGTTTGTCCTCGCGCCGGACGGGCTGGCAGATTGCAGCGGTTTCAGCGGCCAACCGGCCAAGGCCGATCTGCCCACCCAATACATTGCAAGAGCTCGAAAACCAGCCCGTCGGCGCGAGACCAGACAGAGCGGTTCCCATCGTGTCTGGGCCTGTTTTGTGAACAAACTGGCTCATACCATTTCATCTCCGTTTATGGGTCTGTGACCGAAAGACCCCGGACCATTTCCCCCTCATAGCCAACCGGGCGGAGAAGGTCAAAGAGGGGGCGGGCTGTCTGCGTCGATTGCCATGCGCGGCCAGATGATGGAAACCCGGGCGCCACCACCTTCGGCGTTGGAAAATTTCAGCGTAGCCTGGGAGCGGCCCAAAAGGGTTTTGGCGATAAATACCCCAAGCCCGAGCCCGGTAGGGTCAGTGGCCTCAAGGCTGGTGGCGGCACGCGGCCGGGTGGTCAGATAGGGTTCCCCAAGCCGGCCCAGCAGGTCATCGGGTATTCCCGGGCCATCATCGATGATGGTAATACCAACGGTTTCGGTGTCCCATTGCCATCGGATCGTGACTTTGCTGGCGGCAAAATCAATGGCGTTTTCCACAAGATTGCCCAACCCGTACAGCAATCCCGCATTGCGTTGGATTGTTGGTTCCGGGCCGGTTCGGTCTCCCGGAGCCATTTCGATTTCCACGTTGAAATTATGGTGCGGAGCGGCAATTTCGGCCATCAGGTCGGACAGTGAAATTTTGGCAAACAGCGCATCGAAGCTGGTATCCAGACTATGCAGTTTTTGCAAAATTGCCCGGCAACGAGCCGTCTGTTCGCTGATCAGGGCAAGATCGGCTTTTAGTTCAGCGGGATAGCTCGGTTCATTTTGCATTTCCCTCGCCGCTAAAGCGATGGTTGCCAGGGGCGTGCCCAGTTCATGGGCGGCAGCGGTGGCCAGTCCGTCCAGTTTGGTCAGATGCTGCTCCCTGGCCAGCACCAGTTCGGTCGCGGTCAGGGCTTCGGCAAGACGGCGCCCCTCAAAGGCCACCCGGCCGGTATAGGCGGCAATGAACGCAGCGCTGCCCACCAGCGCGAACCACATGCCCCAGATATACAATGGATGGAACGCCAGCACTTCCGGTTCCAGCCACGGCAACGGCAGGTGATAAAGGGTCAGACCTGTGGCCGAGGCAATGACAATAAGACAGACCAGCGCCGTCCAGCGCCGGGGCAGGGCAGTGGCTGAAACCGAAACCGGAGCCAGCAACAAAATGGCGAACGGGTTTTGCAGTCCGCCGGTAAGAAACAGCAATCCGCTGAGCTGCAATATGTCGTAGGTCAGCAGCGCAAATGCAAACGGGGCAGTTAACCGCAAGGTCACCGGAAAGCGGGCGATCAGGGCCATATTCAGAACACCGGATACGCCGATCAGGGTCAGGGCGGGCCATACGGGCAGGGTGAAATCAAGGACACCCAGAACGAAAACAATCGTGATCAGCTGGCCCATGATTGCCAGCCAGCGCAGGCGGATCAGGGTCTCCAGACGCAACAGCGTGGGCATGGGTTGGGCCGCTACGTCTGGAACATTCATATCTCGATATCCCCCGAAAACCCGGACATTTGATCTCATTTTCGCGGTTTCTGACGGTTTTTGCAACGCCCGAATGGGGCGGGCGCCCATGGATTTCAAGACCGTATTCTTCGGTTTTATAGCTTGACCGGCAGGGGTGGCCTCCCCAGATCAGTAGCGTCGAGCAAGGAAAGGAAAGGCAATGAACACAGCAATTATCAAACCTCAATGGTCGCCGATCTCCATTGCGCTCATGGTATTGGGCTTTGTTATATTCTGGCCGCTGGGTCTGGCGGTCTTGGCTTATATCTTGTGGGGAGAATATCTCGGCGGCTCACGTGAAAGGGCGACGTCCTGGATGGAACGTCAGAAAAAAAGTATGGGAAAATATCGCAACAAGAATCGATTTTATCGTCAATCGTCGGGCAATCGCGCCTTTGATGACTATCGCGAGGCGGAACTTAAAAGGCTCGACGAGGAACGGCGGCGTCTGGAGGAGGAACGCGAGGAATTCTCCGAATATCTGCGCAATCTGCATCTCGCCCGTGATCGCGAAGAGTTCGACCGGTTCAAATCGGACCGCGCCGCCCGGCGGCACAACGACCCCAACGGCGATCACTCGGACAATAATGACGAGGGCGACCGACCGAACCCCAATTAGGTCCGCCTGCGGCAGTATGAGATACCAGCCAGCCCCGGGGTAATTCTCCCGGGGCTGTGCGGATTTCCGGGGGGTATCGAATCATTGCCCTGTGGTATGAGCGCGAATGGTGTTTGATCTTTTGAGCCGCCGCCGGCCTGTGCCGGAACGCACTTATATCGCCATTGAGGGGGCAAAAATCCCCGTGGCGGTGCGGCGCTCCAGCCGGGCCCGTCACTATCGCCTAAGCCTTCACCATCGGATCGGGCCGGTATTAACGGTACCCGACGGCGGGCGTTGGGCCGAGGCGGAGCAGTTCTTGATTGGCCAGACCGGTTGGCTGGCGGCGTGCCTTGATCGGGCACCCCAACCGGTGCCGTTTGTAGTTGGGGCGAAAATCCCGATCCGTGGTCAGATGCACGAAATTGTTGCCAGCGTGAAAATTCGCGGTCAGGTGGAATGCCGCCAAACGGATAATGGCTCCCAGTTGCTGGTCCCCGGTGGCCCCGCGCACATGGGCCGCCGGTTAACGGACTGGTTGCGCGATCAGGCGCGCTTGGATCTCGAAATCAGTGTTGCCCGGCACTCCGCCACGCTGGGGGTGCGGGCCGCCCGGCTTAGAATAGGCAACCAGTTAACGCGCTGGGGGTCATGCAGTTCGGACCGGGTGCTCAGTTTTAACTGGCGGCTGGTCCTGGCCCCGCCCCATGTGCTCGATTATGTGGGCGCCCACGAGGTGGCCCATCTGGTGGAGATGAACCATTCCCCGGCCTTCTGGCAGGTGGTGCGCCTAGCGCTGCCGGATATGGCAAAGGGGCGCGCCTGGCTAAAGACACATGGCGGACGGCTGCACGCTTATGGTCAGGAGCGCGCGCTCTGGCACCGGGGGCACCAGAATGTGGAACGCCCGGACTGGACAAATCGCTCGATCTCGCCGGAGCATCCTGGCGTTACACACGGCGCGCCCGCCCGCCCGTAAACTTCAAACTGGTGCTGAAAATAGCCCGTCTCGCCCCCCGGCCCTTCAAAATCGCGCAGGCTGGAGCCGCCCGCTTTGATGGCCCGGGTCAAGGTGTTGCGAATTTTGCCAACCAGTTTTTCCAGTGCCGGGCGCGGGCGCGGCGCGGTTTTGTTCCGGGGTGCTCGCACCAGCTCGGCAGCCGGTGTTCGCGGGTCGATACCGGCACCAAACAGGGCTTCGCACACGTAAATATTGCCCAGTCCGGCCACAACCCGCTGGTCGAGCAGCACCGACTTGATCGGCGCTCGCCGTGCCGCCAGTTTCGAGGCCAGCAGCGGGGCGGAAAACCCGTTGCCTAAAGGTTCAGGGCCTAAATGGTCCAGATGGCGCGAAACCCCGTTAGGTGGCACCAGGTCCATAAAGCCGAACCGGCGAGGATCGGTGTAGGCAAGGCACATGCGACCATGTTCGGGGTGGGTCAATGTTATGGTGACATGCTCATGTTTGCCCCGGGCCGGGGACCGGGTGGCCGGGGGCTCGGGGGTGAGCCCAAAGGTGCCGCTCATGCCAAGATGGGTCAGCCAGTGTGTGCCTGAACCCAGTTCGACCAGCAAATATTTGGCCCGCCGATGCACCCCGACAATGGTCTGGCCTTCAAGCTGGCGGGCAAGATCGGGCGGAAACGCAAAGCGCAACCCAAGCCGATGCAGCCGAACGCCGGTGATGGTGGCAAATTTTATGCCTGACGTCAGTGCCCGCCGCACGGTTTCGACTTCGGGCAATTCAGGCATCGGTGGAATTCGCTGTGGGCGGCCCTTGGAATTGGACCGGTGTTGTTGATATGTTGGCGCGCGCCGGCAGCCGACCTTGGCGCGGGTTCAAACACACGGTGAGGGGTTCAGGCATGAGCGAGGCGAGGGCAACAACCCATTTTGGCGACACCACAGTGGCGCTAGAGGACAAGCAGGGGCTTGTCAATGAGGTGTTTGACGCCGTTTCCCCCCGCTATGACCTCATGAACGATCTCATGAGCCTTGGCGTGCATCGCCTGTGGAAAGACGCCATGGTGTCGCGTCTGGCGCCGCCGCGAAGCGGTGGGCGTCCTTTCCGGGTACTGGATCTGGCCGGCGGCACCGGCGATATCGCCGAGCGGATCCACAATCATTCCCACGGGTTTGCAAAAGTCACGGTCGCCGATATCAGCCCTGAAATGCTGGCCGAGGGCGCGAAACGGGCAAAATCCTGGCGCTTTGGCGCCGGAACCGAATTTATCACCGCCAATGCGGAAGACCTGCCCTTTGATACTGACACCTTCGATGCCGTCACGATCGCTTTTGGAATTCGCAATGTGCCGCGGATCGAAAAAGCACTTTCCGAAGCCTTTCGGGTTTTAACCAGCGGCGGACGGTTGCTGGTACTGGAATTCTCAAAACCCGATGTGCCGGTGGTGGATACCTTCTATGAGCAGTTCTGTGACCGCATTATACCGCCCCTGGGTGCCATGGTCATGGGAGATGACGCCCCCTATCGCTATCTGGTTGAAAGCATTCGCCGGTTTCCCGGCCCCGCCGCGTTTTGCCAGCTCATTAACGAGGCGGGTTTTTCCCGTGTGACCCACACGGCCTTAAGCGCTAATATTGCCGCCCTTCACTCCGGATGGAAAATTTAAGAATTTGGCTGGCATTGCGAACTATTTCCGCCTGGCCCGTGCGGCCTGGGTTCTGGCCCGTGAGGGCGCGCTGTCGGTGGCTGATACCCAGGATCTGGGGCCTGCCGGCCGCCGCCTGGTATGGATTGCCCGTCTGATCGAGCGGCGGGCCGTGCGTAAGACCGGACGGGTGGCCCGGCTGGCGGGCGCATTGGAACGCCTGGGTCCCACCTATGTAAAAATGGGTCAACTCATGGCCGCCCGGCCCGATATTGTGGGCGGGAAAATCGCCGGGGATCTGGGAGAATTGCAAGATCGCATGGCCCCGTTTGACGCCAAACTGGTGCCGGACATTTTAAAAGAAGCGCTCGGGTCGGCGGCGGACGCGCTTCACGATATTTCCCCCCCCGTGGCTGCCGCCTCCATCGCCCAGGTGCACCGGGCCAAACTGGTCAGCGAGGGCGGCAATT
>JAADFY010000066.1:0-1602 GCA_013152625.1 Alphaproteobacteria bacterium | reverse complement strand
GGGATCTTGATGCGGTTATGGCCCTGGCCCGTCTGGCCGAAACATTCAATCCTGCCTCAAGGCGCCTGCGACCGGTGGAAGTGGCGGCCACACTGGCCCGGTCGGCCAAAATCGAACTGGATTTGCGCCTTGAGGCGGCAGCGATTTCCGAAATGGCGGAAAACTGCAAGCAACGCCCCGGCTTCGCCGTGCCCGAACCGGTCTGGAGCCATGTGGCGAGCAATGTGCTGGTCACTTCCTGGGTGGACGGGATCCCCATCGGTGATTTCGCAGCCCTTGACGCCGCCGGCGTGGACCGGCAGCAACTGGCGGTCAATCTGGTGCGCGAATTTTTGCATCAGGCCATCGAGGATGGATATTTTCACGCAGATCTCCACCCGGGCAATCTGTTTGTCGATCCAGAAGACGGGTCAATTCTTGCGGTGGATTTTGGCATCATGGGCCGGATCGGAGCGACGGAGCGGCGGTTTCTAGCCGAGGTGCTTTATGGGTTCACAACCGGCGACTACGCGCGAATGGCGGCCCTGCACATCGAAATCGGCTATGTCCCCGCCCATCACAGCGTGGAAGATTTCGCCCAGGCGTTGCGCGCCATTGGCGAGCCGCTAAAAGGATTGCCGGCTGGCGAAATTTCCATGGCCTCGGTGCTTGGTCAGCTCATGGCCGTGACCGAGTTGTTTGATATGGCGGCGCGAACCGAACTGGTGCTGTTGCAAAAATCCATGGTTCTGGTGGAAGGGCTCGCCCGGCGGATCGACCCGAAATTCGACATGTGGAGCGCGGCGGAACCCATTGCCGGCGCTTGGGTGCGCCGGGCTGTGGGGCCGGTGGGCAAACTGGAAAAGATCGGTGAGGCCCTCAATACCCTATCGGCGACCGCAGGCAAGATCCCCGGTCTGGTCGAACGGTTTGAAAAACTGGTGGATGAAGGCGAACGGCAGGCCGGGCGCCGGCCCTTCTATGCCCATCCGCTGGTAACCGGCGGCGGGGTTGTCGTGCTGGCACTTATGGGGTTGGCGGCCCTGCAATATATTTTCTCATGACCCAAAAAATGACGCTTTCGATCGCGATAAAATGGCTTGAGAATGGCGCCGGATTGACCCCCCCCGGGGCGGGCCACGTCCGGGGCCGCCGCCATGGATTTGCGCGCCGCCGTGCCGGCGGGGGAACCAGTGTTTCTGGCGCCGGGGCGGCGGGCCACCATCGGGTGCGGGTTCGCCATTGCGCTGCCACCCGGTTATGAAGGACAGGTCCGGCCCCGTTCGGGTCTGGCCGCAAAATTCGGCGTGACTGTTTTGAACGCGCCGGGCACCATCGATGCCGACTATCGCGGAGAAATCAGCGTGACACTGATCAATCTGGGGGAGGAAACCTTCAAGGTCAGCCGGGGCGACCGGATTGCCCAGTTGCTGGTGGCCCCGGTATATGAAGTGGTGCTGATCGAAACCGAAGAACTTGACCGGACCGGGCGCGGGGCAAAAGGGCACGGTTCCACCGGCCGAAGTTAGGGAGAAGTTTTGATGATACGCGCCGTGTTTTGGGCCGTTCTGGCCTTCGTATGGGCGGGCTTTGGCGGGGCATATGCCGCCGAGCGGGCCGAGG
>JAADFY010000065.1:1699-10927 GCA_013152625.1 Alphaproteobacteria bacterium | reverse complement strand
CTGGCGGTCATCATCATCACGTCGTCCATGTCACGGATGGGCGGGGATGTGATGGCGGCGGCGCGTCGTCCGCACGCATGTCGATTTCGACATTGACTTCCGTAGACACGTGTGAAGAGTTCTCTGGATATTTCTCACCCTTTTGAACGAACCCGCGTGGTCGGTGATCTGGCCGGATTTGGTGCAACCAACCGGCGGTCAAGCTGGCTTGAAATTGAATTGGATCACCACACCTGACCGGGTGGGGTGATCTTTTTTCCGGCAAGCAGGCCGCCACAAAACCCCAACGTCCGAGCCCACGAGCCGGGACCTTGTGACCTGCCCCAGGATCAGGTCCGGGGTGATGCGGGTCTGGTCATGGCGGCTGCTCGCATATACGCTCGTACCTTGCCTGGGCGGCGGGCGCCATTTTGCCGCCGATCTGTGTTCAGTGCGGGATTTTTCTCAGGTAAGCCAGAATATCCAGCCGGTCATCGCCAAGCCGGGCCCGGTAAATCTGATAGTTGGCCATGACTTTTTGCACATAACGCCGGGTTTCGGTAAACGGGATCAATTCGATCCAGTCCACGGGATCGATGTTCTTGTCCCGTGGGTCGCCATTGGCCTTCAGCCACTTGTTCACATTGCTGGCCCCGGCGTTGTATGCGGCGGCGGCCAGCACCAAAGACCCGTCAAACCTGTCGAGTTGCCGGGCCAGATAGGTCGACCCGAGCAGGGCGTTATAGGCCGGATCAGTGACCAGACGGTCTTTTGAATAAGAAACCCCGATCAGTTTCGCGGTCTCTTTGGCCGTGGCTGGCATCAGTTGCATAATTCCGCGCGCGCCGGCCCTGGAGAGGGCATCCACGTCAAACCGGCTTTCCTGACGGGCCACGGCATAAACTGCCGCCCGGTCCACCTCGGCGATGCGGATCGTGGGGGGTAACCCGTCCTTGGGGAATGCCCATAGATCAAGGGCGGTGCCGCGCCGGTTGGCAATATCGGCAATGATGATGGCGAGGTTATGGGCTTTGATTTCCTGGGCCAGACGGGCGGCCAGCAATAAATCCCCCGGTGCTGTGCTGCGATAGCCAAGACGGGTCACCAGGGGCTCGGCCATCCAGTTCATGCCGTTGGCGGCAAACAGCCGGACCGCGCGCACCAGATCCTGATTGTCAAATGCCGGTTTGGCCGAACGCCACTCCGGAGTTGCCCGTAAATCCACTTTGACCTCGCGCAACTTGGCCTGGGCCAGTTGCCCGTAATACTGGCGTCCGTAGTTGGCGGCGATGGTAAAGGCTTTTGAAGCGGAGCGAACATCGCCCATGGCTTCGGCCGCCCGGCCTATCCAGTACTGGGCGCTTGAAATCGAGGAGGGCAGGGAGGCGTAGCGCAACTGGCGCTCAAAATGGGCCAGGGCGGTTTTGGGATCGTTGAGAAACCGCAATGCGATCCAGCCCGCATGCAGGTTGGCGTCTACCAGCCGGCCGTCCGAGCCGTCGGTAAAGCCAGCCGCCGCCCGATAGGCGTTGGGGGCGTCGCCGGCGACCAGTAACTGACGCACCAGCCGGCGGCGCTCAAACCACCATTGGTTGGGCTCGGGCAGGACGCCACGGGCACTGTTGAGAAATTTCACCGCTGCCGCCGGTGCTTTTTTGTCCGCCGCAAGCTGGGCCCTTGAAAAAGCGAATAGCGGGTGGTCGCGATAGGCGGGATCCACCCGGTCAATGAGTGCGCCGGCGTTGCCCGCCCGCCGGGAAACCGCGATCCGGGCCAGGGCGAGGGATTTTTGGGCCGGGGACAAAAACCGCATGATCCGCTCGGCGCCCTTGGCGCGGTCGAACATTAGCAGTCGCACGGTGCGGGCCCAGTGTTCCTTGCGGGTCAGTAATCCGCCAAACTGGTCCAGAATGCGCGCTTCGGTCTTGGCATCGAGAAAGTTATTCACCCAGACCGAGGCGACAATCGGGGCCGCCCGGCCACGCTGTCCATCACTGACATAAGCCGCCGCAAGGGCCAGTTGCGCATCAATTGTGTTGGGCATCCGCCCGCCAAGCAGCCGGATGACGGTATCTTTGCCAGGTCGCGTCCGGACAAGGGATTGCTCAAGCCGGTGTTTTGTAAATGGAAGCGGCGGCAAAGTGGGGGGCGTCGGCCTGAAACCGCAAAACGCTTTCAAAATCGATTTTTCCCTTGCCGAAATATATGGCCGCCCACTGGATGGCCCTTCGTTCGGCGGGGTCGGACAGCCCGCGGGCCGCCGAATAGGCGTCGGCATACTTCTTGTTTTTCAACAGCCCCAGAGCATTGCGAAATTTGCCCGAACCGTTTGGATTTGTCTGCGCCAGCGCAGAAGGGCTGATGGAGGCGGTGACTATGGTGTCGATGTTCTGTGCCACCACGGGGGTTCCGGCAAAGCCGGCAAACCCGAACCCCGCAATGGCGGTGGCCAGCACCAGCCCGCAGGCTCGAAATCGGGGAGTGCAATTTTTGAACAACAACATTTTTTTACCTGCCGGATTTACGCAAAACTCTGGTATGGCAAGAGCCCCGCATTCAGGACCCGAACAAGCTACCCGAACCGGGCCCCTGTTCCCCTCGCTCTGACCCCCAACCTAAAACGTTAACGTGAATAATCGGTTCCACTAGCTGGTTAACGACATGTTCGGTGGCAATGTCGGTGTTTGATCACGTGCCCGCTTGTCGCCGGTCAGTGTTGACACTATTGTTGCCAACTCTGGTGGAACCGGGGACAAATCACGACCGTTCTGGGGCCATTCCGAGGCGGTTTGGGGGTTTGTCCCGCGCTATTTTTGCAAGGATTTGACATATGTTTCGCGGATCAATCACAGCGCTGATCACGCCATTCAAGGGTTCGGCGGTGGATGAGGCCGCGTTTGAACGGCTGGTGGACTGGCAGATCAAAGAAGGGTCCGAGGGGCTGGTTCCCATGGGCACCACCGGTGAGTCACCAACGCTTACCCATGAGGAACATTGCCGGGTTACCGAAATCTGCGTGTCGGTAACCGCCGGACGGGTGCCCGTCATTGCCGGGACCGGCTCCAATTCCACAGATGAAGCCATTGCCTTTTGTCGCCATGCCGAACGCGTAGGTTCTGACGGTGTGCTCTCGGTTACGGGCTACTACAACAAGCCCGGCCCGGCCGGCCTGATCGCCCATTACAAAGCGGTCACCGCCGCCACCGACCTGCCGCTGCTTTTGTACAATATACCCGCCCGTGCCGTTATCGACATCTCGGTTGAGACCATGGTTGCCATTCGCGAAGCAGCGCCCCGGGTCATCGGGGTCAAGGACGCCACAGCCGATCTGGGGCGGGTAACCGCCATTCGGGCGGCGCTGGGTGAGGATTTTGTCCAGCTGTCCGGCGAGGACATCACCGCGCTGGGGTACAACGCCCATGGGGGCATGGGGTGCATTTCGGTGACGGCGAATGTGGCGCCGAAACTTTGTGCGAAATTCCAGACGGCCACCTTGAGGGGCGATTTTGCCACAGCGCTTGAAATTCAGGACAAGCTCGGCCCCCTGCACATGGCCCTGTTTCTCGAACCCAGCCCGGCGGGGATAAAATATGCCGCCTCGCGGCTGGGGCTGTGTGCCCCTGATGTGCGGCTGCCGCTGGTGGGGGTCTCGCCGCCGGTGGCGTCCGCCATCGACGAGGCGATGCAGTTTGCCGGGCTGGTTTAGGGCCTGGCGTTATGGCAAAAAAAAAGGACATCAAAAAGGGTCTGCTGACCACCGGGCAGGTGGCGGAAAACCGGCGCGCCCGGTACGATTATGAAATTCTGGATACTCTGGAGGCAGGCCTTGTGCTCACCGGCACCGAGGTCAAGTCCCTGCGCCATGGCAAGGCCCAGATTACCGACTCATATGCCTCCCCCGAGGGTGGCGAGATCTGGCTGATCAATGCATACGTGCCGGTATTGATGGAGGCCAACCGCTTTAATCACAAAGAACGCCGGCGTCGGAAATTGCTGCTTAAACGGCGCGAGGTCGACCGGTTGACCAGCGCCGTCGAGCGATCGGGCAATACTATTGTGCCCCTAAAACTCTATTTTAATGAAAAGGGGCGAGCCAAACTGCTGATCGCTCTGGCCAAGGGCAAAAAAACCTATGACAAGCGCGAAACCCAAAAAAACCGCGACTGGCAGCGCCAGAAATCGCGCCTGATGAAAACCGCGCTATAGCCCCCCGGTGGCGGCGGCAAAAACCGCTTCGAACATGGGTGTAGTCAGCCGCTTGGTGTTGGTATTGTACCGGGAGCAGTGATAGCTGTCCAAAAGCACCGGGGCGCCGGGAATTTCGTGGCGGGCGGCGTGGGCAAACCTGTGCGCCGCCTGGCGCACCCCAAGAGCTGAAAGCACACTGGCGTGGGCGATGGTGCCCAGGGCAATGATCAGCCGGGGCGCATTCGGGCCGGTAAGGGCCGGGGTGAGATATTGCCGGCAGGTATTGATTTCAGCCGGCAGGGGCTTGTTTTGCGGGGGAACGCACCGCACCGCGTTGACAATCGCGCACCCCACAAGGCACACACCATCGTCGGCCCGGGCGTCATAGGCGCCGGTGGCCAGCCCGAATTTTTTCAAAGTGGCAAACAAAAGATCTCCGGCATAATCACCGGTGAACGGGCGCCCGGTCCGGTTTGCCCCTTTTACGCCCGGCGCCAGCCCCACAATGAGTATGTCCGGATGTGCCGCCCCCCACCAGGGCACCGGCCCATTGTGCCAGCCGGGATATTGTGTGGCATTTTCAGCCCGGTATTTGTGTAGCCTGGGGCAAAGCTGACAGGCGGGCAGGGGGTCGAACGGCGCGCCGGTCTGTGGACCGGGCTGTGCGCCCTTATCCATTCCCGTCGTCGTCTTGTTCGTCTTCTCGCCCATCTTCTTGCCCGTTGTCACCGGGAAATGGCTCGGGCTGGCGTTCCGGCTGGGGGCGTCCGATTCGCTTGACCAGATCGGCCACGTCCAGAAAATGGTCGGCCCGGCGGCGCAAATCGTCTGAAATCATCGGCGTCTGGGTGGCAATGGTTGAAGCAACCGTGACTTTTTTGCCCAGCCGCTGCACGGCGGCAACCAGGGCGGTAAAATCCCCGTCGCCGGAAAAAAGAACCAGATGATCATAGTGCGGGGCCATTTCCAGAGCATCGATGGCCAGTTCGATGTCCATGTTGCCCTTGATTTTCCGCCGGCCCAGGCTGTCGGTAAACTCCTTGGCCGGTTTGGTGACCACCGTATATCCGTTGTAGTCCAGCCAGTCGATCAAGGGTCGGATGGAGGAATATTCCTGATCTTCGATCAGGGCAGTATAATAGTATGCTCGCAGCAGAAAGGCGTGTTTGTTGAATTCTTTTAAGAGCTTGCGATAATCCAGGTCGGTGCCGAGCGCTTTGGCGGTGGCGTAAAGATTTGCTCCGTCGATAAACAGAACAACTTTCTCCCGGGGATCGAAAATATCCATCATGGTCCTTTGCGCGATGATTTATGCTGGCTGTGGGTCAGATATAGACTGATTTGTTACCAGGCAAATGTTGCGTAGTTTTGTGGGCAAGATGCTGCCTGCCGGTTTGCAAGACACGCGCCTGTCTGCAAAAAACTGACCGTGCTTATAAAACCGCCCGGTAAACAGCGCAGTTAATTAGGCGCCTCCGGCGAAAGACGCAAGCATAAATGCCCATATGTGATAGAACAGAAGTGCTTGAAATGGCGGCGCCGGTGTTGTAAAGACGCCGCGATCCCCTTGTTGTCAGGAGTTTGCACGTGGCCCGCGTCACCGTTGAAGACTGCATTGAAAAAATTCCCAATCGCTTTGATCTCGTCCTGATGGCTGCCCATCGGGCCCGGTTGATTTCGTCCGGAACCGAGATCACTGTGGAACGGGATAATGACAAAAATCCGGTGGTTTCCCTGCGCGAAATCGGCGACGGCACGATTTCTCCGGGCGACCTCAAGGAAGACCTTATTCACTCTTTACAAAAATACGTGGAAGTGGACGAACCGGACGGAGCCGCCGCGCCCATGGTTGAAAACCGGACGAACGATCCGGCCGCAGACTTTGACACCATGTCCGAGGAAGATCTGTTGCGGGGCATTGAAGGGCTGGCACCGCCGGACCGTCGCGACGAGTAATCCTGCCCCGACCCGGGTTCAGAACGAATTATGCTATAAAAGGCGCCACACAATTTGAGGCGCCTTTTTCTTTCAGGAGTATGACCACCGGCCATGATGCGTCAATTTGAACTGGTCGAGCGGGTTCAGGCCTATAATCCGCACACGAATGTGGACCTGCTCAACAAGGCTTATGTGTATGCCATGCAAAAGCACGGCACGCAGAAACGCGCCTCCGGCGATCCGTATTTTGCCCACCCCCTTGAGGTCGCGGCGATCCTGACCGACCTAAAACTCGACGATGCCACCATTGCCGTGGCGCTCTTGCACGATACCATTGAAGATACCGATGCCACCCGGGCCGAGATTGATATCATGTTCGGACCCGAAATCGGGGCGATTGTCGAGGGCCTGACCAAGATCGACCGGCTAAATCTGGTCAGCCGGGAAAAAGCCGAAGCGGACAATTTGCGCAAGTTGCTGCTGGCGATTTCCCAGGATGTGCGCGTGCTGCTGGTCAAGCTGGCCGACCGGCTGCACAATATGCGTACCCTCGAATTCATGAACCCCGAAGCACGGGAGCGCATCGCCCGGGAAACAATGGACATCTATGCGCCGCTGGCGGGGCGCATGGGCATGCAGGATATGCGCTCCGAACTGGAGGATCTGGCGTTTCAAACGCTTCAGCCCGAACATTTTGCCGCAATCAGCAAGCGGCTTGCCACCTATCGTGAGGAAACCGAGGCCACGGTGGTCGAAATTACCGCCGAGTTGTCGGGCCATCTGGAAAAGGTTGGCGTTAAAGCTCTGGTCCAGTCGCGGTTAAAGCGGATCTATTCTGTTTTTCGCAAAATGGAGCGAAAATCCATCGGGCTCGAGCAACTCTCCGATATTATCGGTTTCCGGATTATTGTTGCAAATATTGACGAGTGTTACCGGGCCCTGGGCGTGGTGCACACCACCTGGTCGGTGGTGCCCGGCCGGTTCAAAGACTATATTTCAACACCGAAACACAATGAATACCGCTCCGTGCACACCACGGTTGTCGGCCCGCGCAAACAGCGCGTCGAGTTGCAGATCCGCACACGGCAGATGCATGAGGTGGCCGAGTTCGGTATTGCCGCCCACGAACTGTACAAAGAGGGCCTGTGGGAGGATATGTCCCGGCTGGAAGCGGAAAGCCGCGCCTATGGCTGGTTGCGCTCCACGATTGCCAATTTGACAGAAGGGGAAAACCCGGAGGAATTTCTCGAACACACAAAGCTGCAACTGTTTCAGGATCAGGTGTTCTGTTTTACGCCCGGGGGCGGGTTGATCGCGCTGCCGCGGGGCGCCACGCCGATTGATTTTGCCTACGCGGTACACACCGAAATCGGTGACACCTGTGTGGGGTGCAAGATCAACGGCACCTCGGTTCCATTGATCACCACCTTGCACAATGGAGATGAAGTGGAGATCCTGCGGGCGACGGGCCATACGCCGCCGCCAAACTGGGAGCGGATCGCTGTGACCGGCCGGGCCCGCAGCGCCATACGCCGCGCCATTCGCATTGCGGCGGCGGAGCGGGCCTTTGTTCTTGGCGAACAGCTGTTTGCCGCTATTCTTGAGCGCGAAGCGGTGAGCCTGAGCGCCGATGAAACCACCCGGCTGGTTGAAAAACTGGGGCATGCAAACCGCCGGGAGATGATCGTCGCACTGGGGGACACGGCCATTGATGCCGATAAGATGGCGCAGGAAATATGGGCCGTAAAAGGGGGAGGGCGCCGGCGCCGGCGGCGCAGTCCGTTGCTGCCTGTGGGCACCCGGGCGGATGGCTGGTTTGGCCTCGGTCAGGCCGAGATGTTCAAGTTTCGGGTGCCCGGAGGCCAGCTGCCGCTGGTAAAGGCAAAATCGAGCCTGCCACTGGTTTCGTTCGATACCCCGGTTGCCCTGTCACCGGAGGGCATATTACCCGGCGATCGTCTGGTGGGCATTCTGGACATAAACGGCCTGCTGACGATTTACCCCATCGAATCGGAAGCTCTTGGTGCGTTTCACGAGCCGGGGAACTTTTGGCTCGATGTGCGCTGGGATTTAGCCAACGGCGCCGCCGACCGGTTGCATTCGTGTGTGATCACACTGCAATCCTCCAACCGGCCCGGGGCGTTAGCCCATGTTTCAGCGGCAATTGCTGCGTGCGAGGCCAACATTCACAATCTGCTGGTGCGGGCCATTTCCGGGGATTTTCACGCCATGCTGTTCGAGCTGGAGGTGCGCGATCTGGCCCAACTCAACGATGTGCTTTCCACCCTGCGACGCACCCAGGGATTATCCAATGTGCGCCGGGCCAAGAGTTCCGAGGCGGTGGCGTTCAAGGTCGTGGAACTGGCCCCCGAGTTTGCCGCAACCGACCAGATCGGGCAGGAGGTATAGTTGGTGATGACACGGGCCGAGGTTCTTGAAATTTTCGAGCAATGTGGCGCCATACTGAACGGGCATTTCATCCTGTCCTCAGGGTTGCGGTCGCCGGTTTTTTTGCAAAAGGCGCTGGTGTTCATGCACCCGGACAAAACCGAAATCCTGTGCCGGGCCCTGGCCGAAAAAATTCAGGCGTCCGGGATCGACCCGTTTGACCTTGTGGTGTCGCCGGCGGTTGGCGGGCTGATCCCCGGCTATGAAACCGCCCGCCATTTGAAGGTGCCGGCGGTCTATACCGAACGGGTTGCGGGACAGTTTGAGCTGCGGCGCGGTTTTGACTTTCCCCGGGGCACATCGGTAATTGTGGTCGAAGACATTGTTTCCACCGGCCTGTCGATCCGGGAGTGCGTCACGTGTCTTGAGCGCCTGGGCGCCAAAGTGCTGGCCGCCGCCTGCATCATTGACCGTTCCGACGGCGAGGCGGAGGTCGGGGTGCCGCTGATATCGTTGACCCGATATAAAGTGCCCGCCTACCGTGCCGATGAAATTCCGCCGGAACTGGCCGCGATCAAACCGGTCAAGCCGGGCAGCAGAGGTTTGCAGGGAATATGATTATCGGCCTTGGCAACGATATATGTGAAATCGCCCGGATCGAGCGCACCCTTGCCCGGTACGGCGACCGGTTCACCTTTCGCTGCTTTACCGAGATCGAGCGGGCCAAATCCGACC
>JAADFY010000065.1:0-1684 GCA_013152625.1 Alphaproteobacteria bacterium | reverse complement strand
CCGCGCCGCGTCTTATGCCAAACGGTTCGCCGCCAAGGAGGCCTGCGCCAAGGCGCTGGGCACCGGGCTTTCCCGGGGCGTTTACTGGCGTGATCTGGGCGTGGTGAACCTGATGTCGGGCCGCCCCACATTACAACTGACCGGCGGCGCGGCAAAAGTGCTCGACTGGCTGGTGCCTGTTGGCCACCGTCCCCACATCCACGTCACAATCAGCGATGATAACGGGATGGCGCAGGCGTTCGTTATCATTGAGGCGCTCGCCATTGACCCGCGAACGGGGACCGCCTAACCAGAACGACTATTGTTTTAACCGGGTTCCCGGAACTGCGGATTATCCCGAAAACCTGTCAAGGAGCGTGCGCCCTGCGGCCACGATCAATTCATAGATGAAAAAGGCCGCCAAAGTGACCTCCACCGGCAAGCCCGCCCCCCAGGCCAAAAGCGAGTTGCGCGAAACCATCGTCGTCATCATTCAGGCGCTGGTGATCGCTTTGGTGTTTCGCAGCTTTTTATACCAGCCGTTTTCAATTCCCACCGCATCCATGCAAAAATCCCTGTTGATCGGCGAGTACATTCTCGCTTCGAAATTTTCCTACGGATATGGCCGTTATTCGCTGCCTTTGGGGCTGATCCCGTTCAAGGGCCGGATATTTGGTTCCGAGCCCAAACGGGGCGATATTGCGGTTTTCCGGCCCGTTCCCCAGACCGACAATTACATCAAGCGGGTAATCGGCCTGCCCGGTGACCGGGTGCAGATGCAGGGGGGGCGCCTTTATCTAAACGGCACGCTGGTGGAACGTGAGCTGATTTCCCAGGGCACCGACAAGGACAGTTACGGCACCGAACTGCCGGTGCGGCTGTTTCGCGAGACATTGCCCAACGGGATCAATTACACCATTCAGGAAATTTCAGATACCGGCTCGCTGGACAACACCCCTGAATATGTGGTGCCGGCCGGGCACTATTTCATGATGGGCGACAATCGGGACCGGTCCGCCGACAGCCGGGTGCTGCAGCAGGTGGGATATGTGCCCTACGACAATCTGATCGGCAAGGCAGAGGTGCGCTTTTTCTCCATCAAGGACAATATAAACCCCTGGTTGGTATGGAAATGGCCGGGGAATGTGCGCCTCGACCGGATGTTTGAATCGGTTTACCAGTAATGGGGGCAGAGCCGGGGGAGCGGGCGGAACTTGAGCGCCTGCTGGGCCATAAGTTTGCAGATCCCGCCCTGCTCGATCAGGCGCTTACCCATTCATCGGCGGTTGCCCCTTCAAAGCGCAACCGGCGCTCCTATCAGCGCCTTGAGTTTTTAGGCGACCGGGTGCTGGGGTTGATCGCGGCGGATGATCTGTTGCGCAGACACCCCGAAGCGAACGAGGGCGCCTTGTCCCGGGCCCTGAATGGTGTGGTGCGCAAGGAAAGCTGCGCGGCGGTGGCCCGCGCACTCGATCTTGGTGAGCATCTTGTGCTTGGGGAAAGCGAAGCGCGGACCGGGGGGCGGGATAAAACCGCCATTCTCGGCGATGTGAGCGAGGCCATAATCGGGGCGATTTATCTCGACGGGGGCATTGAGGCGGCGCAAATTTACGTTATTGCCCATTTCGAAGAGACCCTGGGCGCCGGAATAGGCGCGCCGGCGGATGCTAAAACCGTGTTGCAGGAATGGGCCCAGTCAAAGGGT
>JAADFY010000064.1 GCA_013152625.1 Alphaproteobacteria bacterium | reverse complement strand
CGGCCAGGATCAGGGCCGGGCCAGAACCACCCGCAAACTGATCAAAAAGCTCCGGGACGAGGGCAAGACGATCTTTCTGACCACCCACAATATGGCCGAGGCCGACGAGATTTGCGACCGGGTCGGGTTTCTGGTGGATGGCCGCATTCCGGTAACCGGCGTCCCGGCCGAGCTGAAACGCCGGTTCGGCCAGCCCACCTTGAAGGTGATAACCGGGGGCGAAAAACGCACCGAACATGTTTTTGACATGCGGGACATTGGTTCAAATGAGAAGTTCTTGAAACTTCTCGCCAGCCGGGAGATCGTCTCCATGCACACCGCCGAGGCTTCTCTGGATGATGTGTTCATCAAAGCCACGGGCATAAAACAATGAGCAAGGGGTTTCGCCAGCTTTTGCGCCATGACGGGCGTCTGTTTTACCGCTACGGAATTATTGCCGCCAACGGCGTCGTGGTGGCCATTTATGCCCTTGGCTTGTTTCTTGGCGGCGACTGGATCCCCAGACAGATCATCGCACTGATCATCATGACCGATCCGGCGGTTCTGGGTTTTACCTTTCTCGGTGGCCTCATGTTGCTCGAACGCGGCGAGCACAGCCGCATGGCGCTGGCCGCAACCCCCCTCAGCGCCGCCCGGTACGCCGCCTCCAAAACCATCATGCTCACCGCCATCACCATGGTCGCGGTCATCATTCTGGCGCTGTTTTTATCATTTGAACTCAACTGGTGGCTCTATCTGGCCACCGTTTTGCTAACCTCGGTCCACTATATCGGCCTGGCCGCGGCCATTGCCCCCCGCTTCAGAACTGTTACCGGATTTTTGATCGGCACCTCCGCCATCCTGCTGCCGGTAATCCTGCCAGGGGTTCTGTCGGTATTCATCGCCCTTCCAGCCGTCTTCATCGGCATTCCCGCCGTCTCCCAGTTTCGCCTCATGATGGTGGCGCTGGGGGCCGATCCGGCCAACCCTGTTGAGATTGCCGCCATGCTGGCCGTCGCAATAGCCACCGCCGCGGGGGCGCTGTGGTATGCCGAACGCCAGTTGCGCTTCGAGTTCGGTTCCAAATGAACCCATTTACGGTGTTCCGGCCCAAAAGATTTGCCGCGCTGTTTGCCGCCGACACCTCGAATGTGGGCCGCGATCCGGTCATGGTCGCGGTGCTGGTCTTTGCCATCGCCCAGACCGTCGCTTTTGTCCTCTGGCGCGCCGACATCGACCGGCTGGTTTTCGATTGGACCGGGCTGGCCGATGTAACCGGTTTTGTCGCTGCCATGGTATTGGTGATGCCCGCTTTGCTGATCGGCTGGGTGGGTGGCTTTTTGTTGCTCGAGGATCGCGACGACGGCACCCTTTTGGCGGTTCAGGTCACCCCGATAGGTAAAACCGGTTATGTGGGCTACCGGCTAATGCTGGGGTTTATGGTCAGCGCCGCGTTTACCCTTGTGGCCGCCCCGTTTGTCCTGGGCCCGGATTTCGGCTGGGCTTTTGTCGCATTTATGGCATTGCTGATCGGCCTGCAAAGCACCGTCACCGCCCTGGTTCTGGTGGCGCTGGCCTCCAACCGGGTCGAAGGGCTGGCAATCACGAAACTGCTCAATATGGCGGCCCTGTTTCCGTTGCTGGCCATAATCCCCGGCCCCTGGCGTCTGGTGTTTGGCCTCATTCCGCAATTCTGGATCGGCGAATTGCTGGAGTTTTCAGCACAGCCCGTCCTGCCGGCGGCCATGATCTGGATACTGGCGCTGGCTATCCACCTTGGGGTGGCAGGCGCGCTGTTTCATCTTACCGGCCTGCGCCGGGAATAAAGAACCTGCCGCTGTTTCCTGTTTTGACAAGTTTTCAAGCCGCGCTAGACTGTTTTGTCAGCCCCCTTCGAGCCAACCCGCAAAGACCGGCAATAAAGGAAACAAACCAATGCGCACATGGTTCGGGCTATGGATCGGGCTGACGATGGCATTCTTGTTGGTATTTTCCGCCCCCGTTCTGGCCGGCGACGCCACGTTTACCGATGACGACGATGTCACCCTGAGCAGCTGTGTCGAGGCGGCGGGCATAGCCTTTCGCAATGGCGCCGATGTGACCGAAGCCGATTGCATCGGCATAACCAGCACTGTGTGCATGGCCACCGCCGAGGGCCAGTCGACCCTGGGGTCCACCCAATGCGCCTATGCGGAGCAGGCCTGGTGGGACATGTTGCTCAACGCCCGTTATCAAAGCCTGCGTTCAGATCTTGCACCGGACCTGTTTGCCACCCTGCGCGAGGCCCAGCGGGCCTGGATCAAATACCGCGATGCGGATTGCCGGGTGCGCTATGATTTCTGGGAGGGCGGTTCGATCCGCAATCCGATCATTGCCAGTTGCCTGCTTGCCAAAACCGCCAACCGCGCCATTGAACTGGGCGATCTGCTGGACTGGACCGGCGGCTGAACCGGTACCGGCAGGTGTTTATACTGCGGCGCCAGACCCCGAAACATCGTGTCTTCGGTCCCTTTGGAAAAAACTTCACTCCCGGCCGCGATAGCCCTTTGCGAAATAGATGCGCTGCACATTGACTTGTTTGCCAAAGCGGATCACCGGCACCCGCTCGATCAGGGTTACACTGTCAAACAGCGCTCTGATCTTGTCTGTCACCCGGTTCCACCGGTCGCTGACAAGAATGACGTCCTGCCCCACCGCACCGTCCGGCAAGAAAGAAAACTGATCCACCCGGTCGCCAAAACGCAACACGGAGCGGTTTTGCAGCGCGAAAGCAATTTGCGAGGCCGGGCCGTAATGGGTTGCCGCCACCAGGGTGGCGCCGGTGCTTTCCTGCGCCGCTTTTATCCGCTCGGCCACCTCGGTCCAGCCAAATGACCATTCCGCCGACCAGTCCCGCGTGCCCGCAAGTGTAGCGGCCGGAATCAGGGCAAAATTGGTGTAAACAATACCGATGAAAACCAAAGAATAAATCAGATGGGCAATCAGCGCCCCCCGGGCGGCCAGCACAATGGCCAAAAACGGCACCAGGCCAACAAAAGCGACGATGTTCCAGTGAAACAGGATGGTCGTTACCAGCGAAACCGCCCCGATAACCACAGTTGATACAATCACTTCCACCCGGCCCAGGGCACAAAAACCCGCCCCCAACGCCGGTGCCGCCGGCGCCCGCAAAAACCTGATCAGGGCCGGTATCAGAAACGGCGATAAGAACACGATCATCGACGCCACAAAGCCGGCAAAACCTTCAAGCGGAAAATCCCCGGGCAATCCCTCGTGCCGGACCCGGGCGATAAATTCAATCGAGGCAAACCCGTTGCCGATATTCCACACCAGCACCGGGATCATCACCACCATGGCCAGTAAACCGGTTGCATAGGTCTGCCACCGGCCAAGCAGCACCCGGTGCCGGGGGCTAACGAGCAAAAAGACGGCAAAACCGAGCCCTAAAAGCACCCCGTTGTATTTTGCCAGGGTGGCCATCCCCACGCACAGCCCGGCGGCATATAGCCACCGGTAGCGAACCGGCCCATCGGGCTGCCAGTCGTTGAGGAACCGGGCAAAGCAATAAAGCCCGAGCAGGGTAAAAAATATGAGCACATGATCGGGCACCGCAAACGAGCCCATAACGACAAAAATCGGCGTGGCGGCAAATAACAACACCGTAAGCCAGAAATATCTCGCCCGGTTCGCGGGCGGCAACAGACCGGAAAACAGGTAAATCACCCAGATGTCACCCGCCAGGGTTAAAATCACCGGGGCCCGCAGCGCAAAAAGGTTCCAGCCAAACAGGCTGGAAAGGTTCAGCAGCCAGGCGCCCAGAGGCGGGTGATCGAAATAGGACAGGGCCGGCCATTGACCCCAGAGCCAGTAATAAACCTCGTCCATGAACGGCGGTGTGGTGCCGATCATGAACGCCTTGATGGCCAAAAAACCCAGCGCCAGCCATTTGATGGCAACAACCGGCAGTTCCCGGGTGGGTCCCGGCCCGTCTTTGGTTGGCGGCCCGTTCACCAGGCCGGCGCCGAACGCGATATATTCAGCTCAGGTTTTTGACGGTGCGCCCTGTTTGACAAAATTCCCATTGTTTAAGTCGTTGACCGCCTCGATGAGTTCCGCCTGTGTATTCATCACAATCGGCCCATGCCAGGCAACCGGTTCGCCAAGGGGCTTGCCCGAAATGAGCAAAAACCGCACCCCGGTCTCCCCGGCCTCAACCACAACATCATCACCGGCATTAAAATGAATAATGGTGCGATCGCCGCTTAAATCCCGAAACACCAGTTCCCGCCCGTCGAGCTCTTTTTCGGTCAGCACACCTTGAGGCGCCGAAGCATCGGCAAATCGCCCCGAGCCTTCAAACACATAGGCAAATACAGTGTGGGCGAAAGCAAGCCGGAACGTGCGGCGTTTGCCCGCCGGCACGAAAATATCAAGATATTGCGGTTCGGCAGAAACCCCTTCCACCGGGCCGGTTTTCCCCCAGAACGTCCCGGCAACCACCTTGACGATGGTCCCGTCATCCTCGTGCAGGTGCGGGATTTGCTTTGCTTCAAGGTCCTGATAGCGCGGTGCGGTCATTTTCTGCGACGCGGGCAGATTGGCCCAAAGCTGAAATCCGTGCATGCGCCCTTTTGTGTCACCCTTGGGCATTTCCTGATGCATGATGCCCGAGCCGGCGGTCATCCACTGAATGTCCCCCGCCCCAAGGGTGCCCGAATTGCCCAGACTGTCCCCGTGGGCAACGGTGCCGGCCAGCACATAGGTGATCGTTTCAATGCCCCGATGGGGGTGCCAGGGAAAACCCGCGAGATAATCGTCGGGGTGGTCATTGCGAAAATCATCGAACAGCAAAAATGGATCGGCAATTTTCGGGTCTGTAAACCCGAATGCCCGGTGCAGTTTGACCCCGGCGCCTTCAATGGTCGGCACCGCTGTGGCAACCGAACGGACGGGACGAATGGACATGGCTAGTTCCCTTCATGGCCTATATCAATGCATTTGCATCAATATAAGCGTTACGGCCCGGATAAAAAGGGTGGGGGCCGGGTTTGGCTTGCAACAGGCTCATTTGCCCTTTGCCGCCCCCACATCCGGCCGCGTCATTTCAAAAGTTGTCGCCACATGGGTAAACTGACGATAGCCGCCCCTGGCAACCAGCCCGGCGCGCCGGGTGTCGAACATACCGTCACGCATGTATTGCGTGTCCATATGAACCCGCACAACTTCTCCAAGGGTCATCCAGCAGTTGGTTTCGGTTCCCGCCGCGTCCGTCAGCCGTCTCGTCTCGATCACCTTGCATTCCAGCGCCCCCGGCGCCCCCGCCACCCTGGGCGGCGCTACCTTCTGCGAGGCCACGACATCAAGCCCGGCTTCAGCCATTTCGTTCACCCCGGCATCAAATTCACCGCTGGTGAGGTTCATTTTCCCCGCCTGCTCCATCGAAACCAGATTGCACACGAATTCCCCCGTCGCCCGCAGGTTTTCAAGGGTGTGTTTGACCCCCGCCGAGGAAAACGCTACGATCGGCGGCAATTCACACATGGCGTTAAAAAAACTGTAGGGCGCCAGATTGACCGCCCCGGTCGCCGAAACCGTTGTGATCCAGCCAATGGGCCTTGGCGCCACCAAAGCTTTGAACGGCGAATATTTCAGCCCGTGCCCTTCCGCTGGCGTATAGGAATAATATTCGCTCATTGTGCCAACGACACCCATTCCCCGGCCCGCATCACCGGTGTGCGCCCGCCGGCTTCATCGAGCCCGTCAACATCGATTTCGCCGGACCCGATCATCCAGTCGATATGAATGAGGCTCTGATTGCCCCCCTGGGCCGAGATTTGTTCGCGCCCAAGCGATCCGCCGTTGGCAAAGCACTTCGAATAACATTGCCCCAGCGCGATGTGACTGGCCGCGTTTTCGTCAAACATCGTATTATAGAACAGCAATCCGCTTTGTGAGATCGGCGAACCATGGGGCACCAACGCCACCTCCCCCAGCCGCCGGGCGCCCTCATCGGTATCGAGCACCTTTTCCAGCACTTGCTGCCCGGTCGACGATTTCGCCTCAACGATGCGGCCATCCTTAAACCGCACCGATATATCCCTGATCAGCGTGCCCCCGTACGAAAGCGGCTTGGTGCTGGCCACATGGCCCGAAACCCGCCCGGCGTGGGGGGTCGTAAACACTTCCTCGGTGGGAATATTGGGGTTGCAGGTTATGCCATTGTTGGCGGTGGCCTCCCCGCCGGCCCACTCGTGCCCGTCGGCCAGTCCCACCGTCAGATTGGTGTCTGGTCCAACAAATTCAAGCGCGAAAAAGCGCTGTTCGTTCAGGGTTTTCGTGCGCCGGCCCAATGCCTCGTTGTGGCTGCGCCAGGCTGAAACCGGATCGGGCAGATCGACCCGCGAGGCCGAAAAAATCGCCTCGGCCAGCTTTTGGACAGCCACGCCATCCTCCTCACCGGGAAACACCAGCTTTGCCCACGCCAAAGACGGATACGTAACAATCGACCAGTTGATTTCAAACCCGGCGATTTTTTCAAGCGCCGGCTTGCGGGCGATGGACTGGGCTTTGCTGGCCCGACCTACTTTGTCCGGGTCTGCATTGGCCAGCAGCATCGGATTATCGGCTGAAATCGCCAGCCGGGCGCAGTTATTGTCAAACGCCTCGGCCATACCGTTAAACAGCCAGCCCGCCGCCCGGTCGAAACTGGCATCGTTGCCATGGGCAAAGCGGGCCAGGGTCAATTCGTCATCGTCGAGCAGCGTGGTCACCACACCGGCGCCCGCCTTGTAGGCTTCTCCGGCAATTTTGCGCGCCAGTGGCAGCGCTTCCACCGGCGAGGTCATCAAAAGGTCCTGACCGGGGCTCAAACGTACCCCGACATTTATGGCGACTTCGGCCAGGCTGGCCAGGCGGGCCGGGTCGACGGGTTCTTTTTTATTGGTGGTCATGGCAGCAATGGTCCGGGAAAATGAATTGTTGAGGCCATCACCCAGTAAACCCTTCGCAGCCCCCTGTCATTATCCGCACGATCCGGGACCCATCACCGGCTGGGATTGAGCGGGGATGGGCTTTTGTCAAGGCGTTCAGCGAGCGCCGCCCCTATATCTGACTCAGAGTTCAGCGAGCTTCAACGCGAGCCGGCGCGACGGCGAGGTGC
>JAADFY010000063.1:7195-7614 GCA_013152625.1 Alphaproteobacteria bacterium | reverse complement strand
CTTGTCCGGGTGATCCAGTATTTGGGACTCAATATTGCTTGAAGCCCTAAAGGCTGGATTGCCTGCATGAAGCGGGCAATGACGAACAGGAAAATCGGGATCTCACTAAAATCGTACCGTCCCGGCCTTGAGCCGGGACCTCATCGCCGGTTGAACGCGGCCCCGGATCAAGTCCGGGGCGGTGCGGGGGCAGGCTGGTCCGTTTTTCAGGCCCTTCGATTTAGTGCGGGGAGCGGGCTGACTTTTTTATTTCAGCGTGAAACAGTTTGGAAAAATGGCTCCCCGGGCAAGACTCGAACTTGCGACAAGTCGGTTAACAGCCGACTGCTCTACCAACTGAGCTACCGGGGAACATCTTTTTGCCGTTGGTGCAGACTTTGCAACCAACCGGGTGGATTTAGCCGTTTTAAGCCGATTTG
>JAADFY010000063.1:0-7160 GCA_013152625.1 Alphaproteobacteria bacterium | reverse complement strand
CGCAATATTCGTCGCCCGCCTATTCCCGCTCCAGGCGGACCTGCTCAAACAGCACACGACCCTGATAGCGGGCGCGGCGGCTTTGTGTGTTCACATCGGTGTTCAGATCCAGGCGTTGGCTGCTACAGTTTTCCAGCCCCACTTCAAGCCGCACTTCAATTTCCCGTTGCAAATAGGTGCCTTCAGGAATGTCCAGACGGGCCAGCTCGGCTCCGCCCTCGCATCGTATGCGCCAATAGAGCGATTTTGGCGCCCGAAGGCCATTGGCCGAAGCCACCACGACCAGCCGGTACCGGCCAAAGGGCAAGCCCAGCCGTTGCCGGACAATCCCGGGCCGAACCGGACTGTCAAAAAACCTGATATTCAACCCGGCGCCCGAGCCGGACTGTACCGCAGACCCCACAGACACATCGGCCATCACATTGCGACCCACCCGCCACCGGAAGGGTTTTTCGCCCATGGGGACAGAAAAACCGGCGTTGTACACATAGCCCGAAACCGCCCGCTCCGCCTCGTTCAAGGTAACCAGAAACAACCGATAGGCTTCGGCGGTCAGATCCAGAGAAAGCAATCTTGCCAGAGCGTTATTGATATCGCGCTGGCGGGCAGCGGAGGTGTCTGGCGGTTCTGCCACCAGCATATCAAGGACAAGGGGCACGCCCCGGGGCAATTGCAAAAGGCCGCCGACCACCTGGGAGCGCCAGGGGGGCTTTTCCAGCAGGGCGACAATCAGCGCATCGCCGCCGCCGGTATTGGCAATTATTTGCGGCAGCAGCGGTTCCACCGCAGACCAGCGGCCGGGCCAGCGGCGCAAGGTCATATCCAGCAACCGGACACTTTCCCGCGCATCGCCGGCGGCAACAGCCGCATCGAGGGTGTTCAGAAGGGCGTGAATTTCGGTTTTTGAGGTTTCCAGAGCATAGCGATACAGCGCCCTTGATGTGGCAAACCGGTTGCGGCGCGCGGCCACCTCGCCCAGCAAAGAGTAAAAGCGGGCATCGCCGGGGGCAAGGGCCAGACCGGTCAGAATGGAGGCCGAGGTGCCGGGCGGGACTTCATCGGGCCCCGCGTTCAGCGTTTCAAGAATTCGGGCCACCCGGGCCTCGCCGTTGAGCGGATTTAGCACCAACGACAATGACGGATCGGTTTGCTGCCAGGCCACGGACAGCCCGCTGAGAACTATCGCCAGGGCAAACAGCACAAAGCCGACCGCCATCGCCAGCGGGCGAACGAGGCCCGTCATCCTGTTCGTCCCGGCCCGTTATCGGGGTTCATTTTGGGCGAACCAGGGGCCGAAGGAAACGTTTGTACAGGTCGGTGCCGGCGTTACGCATCTTGCCAAACGTTGCATCTAAAGAACCGGTGGAGCCCTCGTTGCGCCTTTCGGCGGCCGGCAACTGTTTCTGATCCTCGCCGTAGCTGTAGTACCCCTCATACATGTACCGGTAGGCGTAGCTGTATTCGACTTTTTCCACATCGAGCTTGGACAGAACGGCGCCAATCACATTGCCACCGGTGGCCCGCAACCGTTTAAGGGCCGCTTTGGCCGACTTGCGCGCCACCTGATGGGCCGAGACCACCATTACGGCCGCCTCCACCTGACGGGACAGAATGGGGCTGTCGGAAAGGCCCAGAACCGGCGGGCCATCGATCAGGACAAAATCGTACTTTTCGCGGCAGGCGTGAATAACACTGGCCATGCGCTGGGAAGACAGGATATCGGCCGGGTTTGGCACCATGGGACCCGAGGACAGGAAAACCACATTATTCAAATCGGTGCTCTGGAACGCCTCATTGATTTCAGTTGAATCCACGGTCCCGGTCAACAGATTGGTCAGGCCGATGGAATTGTCAGTTTTGAACATACGATGCAGGCTCGGCCGGCGCAGATCGGCGTCTATCACCAGCACAGAATGACCCAGAGCGCCAAATTCATCGGCGAGCTTGTAAACCGTGGTGGATTTGCTCTCGCCGGGCTCGGCACTGGTGACCACCATGGTGCGGGGGGCGCCGGTGGCGGTGGCGAATTGCAGCGACGTTCGCAATGATCGATAGGCCTCGGACAGGCCCGAACGCTGATCGGCGAGCACCGAGGCGATCTCGGCAGGATCCACATGGGGGATTATTCCCAGAACCGGCAGCGCCAGCTCGCTTTCAATCTGATCGGGGGTGTTGAACCGGTTGTTGAGCAACTCGGCGATATAAATGATCGTAGCGCCAAGCGCGGCGCCAATGGCCAATGCCACGGCCAGATTGATCGGCATACGTGGCGAAAAAGCCCCGACAGGGGTGATCGCGGCCTCAATAACATCGATATTGGCCCGGCGGACATCGGAAACGCCCAACGAGTTGAGACTGTCTATCAGGCTTTGATATTGGGACCGATTGCTTTCAACTTCACGATTCAGGATCGTGTACTGGATGTTTTTGTCCTGAAAATCCACCTGCTCGACTTCAAGCTGGCGCAGGGCCGAGCGCAAATCGACCTCTTCGCGGGTGGGCTCTTCCAGTTCGAGACGGATGGAACCGGTGATGATGCTGATCTGGTTCTCAACCTGACGTTCCAGCTCTGCAATCTGGGAGGCCAGGGACAACATTTCGGGAAAACCGGGTTTGAAAGTCCGCAATTTTTGCGAATATTCCGCTTTCAGCTCGGCAACATTGCCCTGGGTGCGTTGCACCGCCTCGCTTTCAAGCACCTGAAGCAAACGGGTCCCCTCCCCGGCATCAATCTGGGCCACCACGCGCTCTTTGGAAAGCCGACGCTGAATGGCCTCCGACAGGGAAGCATTTATGGCCGTGATATTGGCCGAAACCAGAGAGCCATTGTCGCCGGCGCTGGATATGCCCTGGGCCTGGGCGTAGGCCACCAGCGCCCGCTCGCTGTCCTGGAGTTTGGTCGTAATCAGACCGATCTGCTCCTGAATGAACCGGCGGGCAAGATCAGATGTTTCAACGGTCTGATCGATCTGCAGGTCCATGAAACTGGCAACTGTCTGGTTGGCAATATCACTGGCAAGGCGTGGGTTCGGGCTGGAAAAATTTATGGAGAGCAAACTGGTGTTGCGAACCACAGAGACCGAAAGCCCGTCGCGCAGCCGGCTGACGGCGATGCGCTGACGCTGCTCTGCATCAAAATCGGCAAGGTTCGCGGTGGGCGACGTGCCAAACACCCGGCTGAATATATTGCCAACAGAAAAATCGGGGCGGGGAAACAGAAATTGCGGATTCTGGGCCAGGTTAAGCGCCTGTACCACCCGGCGCGACAGGTCGCGGCTGAGAAACTTCTGGCGGGCGGTCTCAAACGCGCGGGCGTCCGTGGACTGGACAACCACATTGAATTCCTCCAGCACCCTGGCGCTGGGCGCCATCAGTTCGACCAGGGCTGTGGCCCGGTATTTCGGGGTCATCATCAAGGTTGCCGCCAGCCCCACAATCAGCGCAACAAGCAACACCGAGACAATCAGCCAGCGATACTGAATGAGATACCAAAGCAGTTTTACCGGATCAAAACGGTCGGGCTGTTCATAGCCGAAATTTTCCGGCCGTAGGCCTTCGCCGGCAAACGGCATGGGCACCGCAGCCGTCCGGTCACGATCCGCAGGCAGATTGGAGCGTGAACGGTCCAGCATCTAACGGTCCACTCCGAAAACCGGGAGACCGCGGCTTACCGACCGGACGACCGACCGGACGACCGACATTTTCATTTTACAGATCAAAAGAACACCGACGCGCTGGACGCAATCCCGAGGGCCTCGCGCAGATTGCGACCGGCAACCTTGGCGCCCGACGCAAACACCACAATCACATCGCCCCCAAACAGTCGCGGATCGGGCTGCTTGCCCTGGCGGATCTGCTCAATGGAATACTGGGCGACAAGGCGCCGGGTGCCGTAGTCGCGAAACACAAACACCTTGCCGGCATCGGCAATCTCGGTCAGCCCACCGGCCTGGGCAATCACATCGATCAAAGAGGAGCCGGAATTGGAGGCGTATATGCCCGCCTTGCGCACTTCGCCGTCGATGGTGAGGCGCTGGCCAAAGCTTTCCTTCATGAAAACGGTGACATCGGGGGACTGCAAATAGGTGGCGGCGTAGGCGCGTTCTATGTCCTTTTCAACCTGCTCAAGGGTCTTGCCCGCCACCGGAATGGCGCCAATCAACGGCAGGGAAATGCGACCGGCGGAATCCACCTGTCCGGTTCGGTCCAGCTCATCCACACGGAATACATCCACCTCGAGAATGTCGTTTTCAGCCACAAGTTGTATTCGGCCATTGTCGGTATTTGGCGGCGGTGGCAACACGCCCACCACGGACAGATCGCCGCCGATCTCGCCGATCGTGGCCAGATCTCCCGGGCCGGCAGCGGTGGCGACGGGGCGGACGGAGGCCGTACTCATGCTGCAGGCGGCCAGCAGCAGGCCGAGAAAAAGCACCAGACCGGTACGCAAGAAAACGGTGGCAACCCTTAGATTCACTTGTCTTTCCCTGCTTTTCGGTCCGCAACTTTCCCCAAACCAAACCATCGGCTAAATCCACCCCGGGACTTTTTGTTCCCAAAGGTGCCGCCGACGCCAGGAGCCAGCCGGGAGGGGACCTGAGTGTTGGCAAGCACCGCCCCGGGCGTCAACAATACCATATTATTGGCCACTTCGTCACCAAACCGGGCACCAATTTCATCCCGGGCCCGTGAAAGATTGGGCGGGCGCGATTTTGTGTTGTGGGCGTCGGTGGCAATTATGTCCACAAACCCCTCCTCCAGCAGCCGATCCGACCAGTATTTCGGGCGCTTTCCAAACGCGCCGATCACAGATGATGCCGTGAGTTGAATTAGCGCCCCAATTCCGGCGAGGCCACAGATCATTTTATAGTGATTTTCAATCCAGGACAGGCGCTCAGGGTGGGTAATAATGGGCACATATCCCGCCGCCAGCAAATCCGCGACCGTTTCGTGCAGACGGGGCGGCAGGACATTGTGGGGCGGTTCGAGCAAAAAATGGCGGGAGCGGCCCAGGGTCGGAATGGCTCCCTGATCCAGTTTCGCCTTGAGGTCCTGGGTCAGGTGCACATCGGCCCCAACCAGCAGCGACAGATTGATCTCCCGGTTAGCCAGCACGACGCGAAACTGTTCAACAGATGCACGAATGGTGGCAATGGAATTTTCGTAAATACGCGGCGTCATGTGGGGGGTGCAAACCGTGTGGGTAATGCCGTCGGCCACCGCCATTCTGGCCATGGCAACCGCCGTTTCCATATCCGGCGCTCCATCATCGAGCCCGGGCAGCATATGGCAATGCAGATCAATCATCTTACCGGTGCGACAAAATTCTTGCCGGCGCAACGTGATCAATCGCGATCCAGCAACTGTTGCGGCGATATGACCGCAAAAAGACCGGGCCCAAGCGCCTGGTTTCAGTCAGAAACCGGATCAGCCAGACCGAGCGCCACAATAACAGCACCGCCGGCTGCCGCTGCCGCAACCACCGCCCCGCCCACGCCGCCGTTACCAATTACGGTACCGGCAATATTATCGGTCGTGGCGGCACACAGCCCCGCGCCCTGGGGCGTAATGGTCATCTGGGCATTGGCGCCCAAATTGATCGTGCAATCGTTCTCAAATGTTACGGTTGCCGACGAAGTTGGTCCGGTAGACAGCGCATCGCCACTGGAAAGGCCCGCGCCAGTGCTTACGGCCACCAGCCCGCCGACCCCGGAGAACAATACGGTTCCGGTTGCCTGGGTGACGGTGCCGACCACGCCACCTGCGCCGGCGGCAATCTGGCAATCGCAAACCGACTGAGCCGCCGCCCCGCCAACTCCAGTGAACATAATTATCGGCGCCAGAGCCAAAGCTGCGAGCGATTTTGCGCTACCTGTAAAAAAGGGTTTTGCTGCGTCCAACATTGTCATTCCCCAAATTATTATGTGCGCCTGAATGCGTTAACTTAACCGGCCACCGGTGTGACGGCAACCTTGTGCACGGGAATTGCAGGTCAACTTTCGGCAATGACCCGCACAATGAAGAATGTGCCGGTAATTCCCTTTAGATTAGTTAAATTTTCCCGATAAGGACAGCTAACGAACTCGACCTAGCTGGTTGTGGCCAAACCCGCCCGAAAGCCAAAAAAATCAACGCAACCGGGCAAGAATACAACCCACCGGTGCTTTTGGAATAGATAGAACGCTTTGGCTGGTCAATATGGTATCTTTGCCCATTCGCAATTGCAGGTTGAACTGTGGCCAAAATACCGCGCCCCTGCGGGCAATTGCCGCATGGGGAAACCGGCCGCCAATTGCCTTTCAGTTCGTGCCCATACGTACCATCCCGGCCTTTGAGTCGGGACCTCTTGCGGGATCCACCGATTTAGTCCGGGTTGGGGTGGGGGGGGTATTTTTGTCTCACGGATTCTTTTTGCTCTCACGCCGAGTTCGCTATTGCTCACCGGCTCCGAGGGGCGCGGCTCGCCGCGCTCCGTCCTCGTTGAGAGCCGGGCATGTATAAATTGTGAGCGTATGAGTTCTTTCACTCTTGGAGATTCGCACTTTCCTCTTGTTTTCGCTCACGGCTATTCCGCCTCTGGCGGGCCTCCGCGAGGGCGGCGCCCGCGCCGGCTCGCGTTAAAGCTCGCTGAACTCCGGGTTTGAGATAAGTGCGGCTGCGAGCGTAGGAGCTTGCACCTCGGATTATTTAGTGGTGGCGGGCTACTTTGACGGATACAGGCGGTCATACACCTGGTTTGCAAGTCCCTGCACCGTGCCGGTGGCCCCTTCCAGAACGATATCGGCGTTCCCGGGCGGTTCGAACGGCGAATCAATGCCGGTAAAGTTTTTCAATTTTCCGGCCCGGGCCCGCTTGTACAACCCTTTGGGATCACGGGCCTCGCAGACCTCTAAAGGTGTGTCCACAAAGGCCTCGATAAATTCAATTTCACCGGCGATTTCCCGGGCGATCCGGCGTTCATTGCGAAACGGGGAAATAAACGAAACCAGAACCACCAGCCCGGCATCGGCCATCAACCGGGCAACTTCGGCCACCCGGCGAATGTTCTCCACCCGGTCGTCATTGGTAAAACCGAGGTCCTTGTTCAGGGCGTGGCGCACATTGTCCCCGTCCAGAATGTAGGTATGGCCCCCTTCGGCGGTGATGCGCTTTTCAAGCAG
>JAADFY010000062.1 GCA_013152625.1 Alphaproteobacteria bacterium | reverse complement strand
CCCTTGAAATTACCCTGATCGGGCCGGGCCGTCCGATACCGCAAAATGCGGACCTGATTATTCTGCCCGGCTCGAAATCCACCCGTGCCGATCTGGGTTTTTTGCGGGCTGAGGGGTGGGACACGGACATCAAAGCCCACCACCGGGCCAACAAACCTGTTCTGGGCATTTGCGGCGGATTTCAGATGCTCGGCACTTCCATTGCTGATCCGCTGGGTATCGAAGGCCCCCCCGGCACGGACGAGGGGCTCGGTCTGCTCGATGTTTCAACCGTGCTGGAGAGCCGCAAGAACCTCGCCTTTGAACCCGCAACCCACGTGGCCAGTGGCACGGTGCTTGCCGGCTACCGCATGCATATGGGGGCCACCAACGGGCCCGATTGCGCACGTCCGTTTGCCACCATTGGCAAAAGTACCGAGGGTGCCACCTCCGCCACTGGCCGTGTCATGGGCACCTATCTGCACGGGTTGTTTGCCGGGGATGAATTCCGGCAGGCATTTTTTGGCGCACTCGGCGCCCAAACAATTTCGGGCCAGAACTACGAACATACCGTTGAGGCAACTCTGGATGCCTGGGCCGCTCACTTGAATTCCCACCTGGATATAGACGCCCTGCTGGCACTGGCCGGGCCGGTAAAATGAACCCCCTCATCGCTCTGGCCGCCACCCTGCTTGAGCGCGCATTTGGCTATCCGCAGGCCCTGATGCCGGTTGTTTCCCATCCGGTGGTCTGGATGGGCGCGGCAATTGGCTGGGCCGACCACCGGTTTAACCGCTCCGAATGGCTGCCCGGTAGCCGCCGGCTGGCTGGAATTGCGGTGGTGCTGGTTTTGGGTCTGGGGTCGCTGGCCATTGCCACCGCCATCTCGGTGTTGCTTGCCAACCTGCCCTTTGGCTGGATTGTCGAGGCGATACTCGCCTCAACCCTGATCGCTCAGACCCATCTGGCCCGCTCGGTAAGCGCCGTTGCCACTGCCTTGAGCGGGTCCCTTCAGGCGGGCCGAAAAGCGGTATCCAGCATCGTCGGCCGGGATACCGCCGATCTGGACGAGGACGGTGTTGTGCGCGGTGCGCTGGAATCCCTGGCCGAAAACACCTCCGACGGGGTCGTCGCCCCGGTGATTTATCTCGCTTTGTTCGGATTGCCCGGCATTGTTTTATACAAACTGGTCAACACCGCCGATTCCATGATCGGACACAAAAGCCCCCGCCACCTCGAATTTGGCTGGGCCGCCGCCCGCCTCGATGATGTGCTCAATTTTGTGCCCGCCCGGCTGACCGCGCTCCTGTTTGCCGCCGCCGCCCGCCTGTTGCGGCTGAACAACGCCGCACAGGTCTGGGCCGCCGCCCGCCGGGATGCGCCCGCCCATCGCTCCCCCAATGCCGGCTGGCCCGAGGCGGCCATGGCCGAAGCCCTTGGCCTGTCCCTGGGCGGACCACGCAACTACGCGGGAAAACGCAATAATTTGCCGTTTATGGGGGCGGGACGGACCATGCTGGATGTCACCGACATTGCCCCCGCCCTGTCGCTTTATGGCGCCGTCCTGAATCTGATGACCGCCGGCCTGGCTCTGGTTGTTGTCCTGTGGATGGCGTTTACGTGGGTTCCGGCAACCTCCCTTTAAGCGCCAACGGCAACCCGGCTGCCACAAAAATCACTGTTTCGCACGCCGCTGCCAGCTTTTGGTGCGCCACCCCGGCCTCGTCGCGAAACCGCCGCGCCAGCGCATTTTCGGGCACGATCCCCAGCCCGACCTCGTTGGACACCATGATGATCTGCGGGTGGCTATGTTCGCCCAGATGGGCCACAAGCCGGGCAACCTCGCCTTCGATATTGTAATCCCCCGCCATCAGATTGCTCAGCCACAGGGTCAGACAATCGATCAGTATGGGTCCCGAACCCACCGGGATTTTCCCCAATGTCTCGATCAGATCGAGGGGGGCCTCACGTGTGAGAAATCTCTTGTCGCGGTTTTGCCGGTGCCGGGCGATCCGCGTTGCCATTTCCCGGTCGCCGGCCTGCCCTGTGGCCAGATAGACCGGGTGTTCGCCCCCCATAAGCGCCAGCTTTTCGCCAAAAGCGGTTTTGCCCGAACGGGCGCCGCCAAGCACCAGCACATGTCCGTTCAACAAAGCGCTTGCCAATTTTTTCTCCTCAAACGGGTTCCTGCCGCCTTTGTATCTTTTGTCTTTTGCCGATTGTCTATAAAAGGGTACGTGAAATCGGCAGCGGGTGGAGCAAAAGGCTTTGGCCGACAAATATTATCTCGGTATTGACGGCGGCGGCACCAATTGCCGCATGCGCCTGGTGGACACCGATCTGCAAACCCTGGGCGATGCTGCCATTGATTCCCCGTCCAACTTGCAGTTGCGCGATGGCGATGCGGCGTTTGAGGCTGTTAGCGCACTGATCCCCAGGGTTTACGCGAACGCCGGACTGCCGGTATCCGCCGCTGCCCGGACGTTTGCCTGTGCCGGCATGGCCGGCGGGCGGCTGGAAAGCGCCCGCCGTGAGTTTTCGGCGCGAAAATTCCCGTTTGCCGGCCTCTCCGTTTTTGACGATATCGACATTGCCCGCGCCGGCGCCCATGCCGGCGAAGACGGGGCGGTGCTCATTGTCGGCACCGGCTCTGCCGGCATGGCCATGATCGAAGGCATCCGTTTTCAGATCGGTGGCTGGGGTTTTCATCTTGGCGACGATATGGCCGGGGCCCTTCTGGGCCGTGAGCTGCTGCGCCGGACGCTTCTGGCCAACGATGAAATGATTGCTGCAACCCCTTTAAGCGATGCGGTGCTGGCCCGGTTTGGCAACGACCCCGGCGCGCTCATGGCATTTTCCTTTGATTTTGATGGAAGCGGCCGGCCGGCTCGACCCGTCGACTATGGTCAGTTTGTCCCCCTGTTTTTCGAGTATTTCGAGAAGAACGACCCCCTGGCCGTCGATTTGATGCAGTTTCAGCTTGCCGCCATGGATAAATATGTTGACTGGTTCACCCAACGAGGCGCAAAAACCATCGCCGTGGTTGGCGGTTTTGGCACCCGCCTTTATCCCCAGCTTGAAAAGCGCTACGGATCGGCCATCGTGCGCCCCAAGGCCAGACCCCTGCACGGCGCCGTCATTCTTGCCCGCCAGCTCTATCCCGGGCCGTAAACGCCGTTCCAACCGCCAGTACCGGAGAACCATAACAAAGTGTCCTCGCGCATTATTCCAGTTTCCCCGTTCGATTATGTTGTTTTTGGCGCCACCGGCGATCTGACCCGCCGCAAGCTGATCCCGGCCTTGTATTATCGGTTTGCCGACGGTCAGTTTGACGAACAGTCGCGCATAATCGGCGTGTCCCGCACCAAATGGGACGACAGGAAATTTCGTGCTGTCGCCCGGGAGGCCGTCGGCGAATTTGTCAAAAAAGACCACCAGGACAAAAAACTGCTGGAGCGGTTTGTCTCGTGCTTTTCCTACATTCCCAACGATGTGACCGATCCGAAGGGATGGGCCGAGCTGCGCGCTAGCCTGCGCGATGACGAAAACGTGGTGCGCGCGTTCTATCTCGCTGTTGCCCCCAACATATTCGGGCCGATCTGCAACTATCTGGACAAGAAAAAGTACTGGCGGGCCGACGCAAGGGTGGTGCTGGAAAAACCCCTGGGCCACGATCTGGCATCCTCCCGCCAGATCAACGATGCCGTCGCCGAAGTGTTTTCAGAGGATCAGGTCTATCGGATTGATCATTATCTGGGCAAGGAAACCGTCCAGAACCTTTTGGCCCTGCGCTTTGCCAACACGCTTTTCGAACCGATCTGGAATTCAGCCCATATCGATCACGTCCAGATCACGGTGGCTGAATCCATTGGCGCGGGAACCCGTGGCTACTATGACGAGAGCGGCGCCCTGCGCGATATGATCCAGAACCATATCCTGCAATTGCTGTGTCTGGTGGCCATGGAACCCCCCGCTTCCGATGAGGCCAATGCCTTGCGCGATGAAAAGCTTAAGGTGTTGCGGGCCTTAAAACCCATTGCCGGTGAGGCGGTGCACAAGACAAGCGTTCGCGGTCAGTATCGCGGAGTGACATCGGGGGATGCCTCGGTTGCCTCTTATCAGGACGAACTGCCCGAGGAGAAAAAAGGCTCCCACACCGAGACATTTGTTGCCTTAAAGGCCGAGGTGAAAAACTGGCGCTGGGCCGGAGTGCCGTTTTACATTCGCACCGGCAAACGGTTGGCCCAGAGGGTTTCCGAAATCGTCATCCAGTTCCGCGCCATTCCCCACTCCATTTTCGCCCATGCCGTAGGTGCCCCCAACCCCAACAAGCTGGTTATTCGTTTGCAACCCGATGAGGGGGTAAAAATGTTTCTCATGATCAAGGACCCCGGTCCCGGTGGTTTGAGGCTGCGCGAAGTGCCCTTAAACCTCAGTTTTGCCGACACGTTTGCCACCCGCACGCCGGAGGCCTATGAGCGCCTGCTCCTTGACGTGGTGCGCGGCAATCAGACCTTGTTCATGCGCCGGGATGAACTCGAGGCCGCCTGGGCCTGGATTGATCCTATCCGTCAGGCCTGGGACGAGGCCGCCGAGGGTCCCCAGACCTACACCGCCGGCACCTGGGGCCCCACCGGTGCGATTGCCCTCATTGAGCGCGACGGGCGCACCTGGCATGAGGAAAGCGATGACCCCCTTGCCTGAAATTGCCCCCCGCCGCGAAAATTTCCCGGATGCCGAAACGTTGGCCGAAGCGTTGGCCACAAAGGTCGCGACCGCGCTGACCGAGGGGATAAAGGCTCGCGGTCGGGCCTCGATCCTTTTGTCCGGTGGCTCGACCCCGAAGCGGTTTTTTGCCGCCCTGTCACGCCGACCGCTGGATTGGTCAAACGTGGGGGTGTCGCTGGTCGACGAGCGCTGGGTCCCCCCCACGTCCGACCGCTCCAACGGGGCGTTGGTTAAGGAAAATCTGCTCGCCGGACCCGCCGCTGCCGCCACGCTGGTGCCTTTGTATGTTAGGGCCGAAAATATTGAAGACGGGCTCCGGCAAGTCACCAAAAACCTTGGCAACCTGCCCCGCCCGTTTGATGCGGTCATTCTCGGAATGGGCAATGACGGCCACACCGCCTCGTTTTTCCCCGGCGGCGACAACCTGACAGCCGCCCTCGATCCGGCAACACAAGGCGAACTGATACCCATGCGCGCCCCCGGGGCCGGGGAGCCCAGGGTCACGTTCACCCTCGCCCGACTGCTTGAGACCCGAAACCTCATCCTTCATATTCAGGGGCAGGAAAAAGCGGATACCTTAAAACGGGCTTTGGGAAGCGGTGCGGTTTCGGACATGCCGGTCCGCGCCGTTTTGCGCCAGACCGATCCCGCGCCTGTCATCTACTGGTGCCCCTGACTGTTTCCGCTGACAACTCTCAAACTGGTAAGAACCCATGCCGTTAAACGCGACCCTGATTGAGGTCACCGCCCGTATTGCCCAACGCAGCACCCGGACACGGGCCGATTACCTTGAGCGCATGGGCCGGCAGCATCGGGCCGGCATCAACCGCGCCATTTTAAGCTGCGGAAATCTCGCCCATGGTTTTGCCGCCTGCACACCCGGCGACAAGGCGGCGCTGGCCGGCGATACGGCGTTGAATATCGGCATAATCACCGCCTACAATGATATGTTGTCGGCCCATCAGCCGTTTGAGGACTATCCCGAACAGATACGGGCGGCGGCCCGGGAAATGGGGGCGACCGCCTTGGTTGCCGGCGGCGTTCCCGCCATGTGCGACGGGGTGACCCAGGGCCAGCCCGGCATGGACCTGTCGCTGTTCTCCCGTGATCTGATTGCCATGTCGGCGGCGGTGGGCCTGTCCCACAATATGTTTGATGCGGCGCTTTTTTTAGGGGTGTGCGACAAGATTGTGCCCGGCCTTTTGATCGCCGCGTTAAGTTTTGGTCATTTGCCTGCGGTTTTTGTGCCCGCCGGGCCCATGCCCACCGGCCTGCCCAACGACGAAAAGGCCCGGGTTCGCCAATTGTTTGCCGAGGGCAGGGTGGACCGCAAAACCTTGCTGGAAGCCGAAGCGAAATCCTATCATTCCCCCGGTACCTGCACTTTTTACGGCACCGCCAATTCCAATCAGATGCTCATGGAAATCATGGGGCTGCATCTGCCCGGCGCCAGTTTTGTCAATCCCGGTACGCAACTGCGCGCTCAGCTGACAAAAGCGGCGGTGCAGGTTGCCCTGTCAATTACCGACGCGGGGGACACCTACATTCCGGTCTGCCGGGTAATTGGGGTCAAAACCATCGTCAACGGTATTGTCGGACTGCTGGCCACCGGCGGGTCCACCAACCATGCCATTCACCTTGTGGCCATGGCCGCCGCCGCCGGTGTCTGTATCACCTGGGCCGACATGTCGGATCTTTCCGCAGCCGTCCCGCTGCTGGCCCGGGTCTATCCAAACGGATCTGCCGATGTAAACCACTTTCATGCCGCCGGCGGTGTGCCGGTTCTGATCAGGGAACTGCTCGGGGCCGGGCTTTTGCATGGTGATGTCACAACGATCCTTGGCGAAGGGCTGGAACGCTATTGCGTCGAACCGGCTCTTAGAAATGGGGGTCTGGAATTTGTGCCTGCGCCCGAAAAATCGGCCGATCCGAAGGTGCTGGGGTCTGCCGAAAAACCGTTTGGCGCCACCGGCGGCTTAAAACTGCTTGCCGGCAATCTGGGTCAGGCGATCATCAAGACTTCCGCGGTCAAACCCGAACACCGGTTCATCGAGGCCCCGGCGCGGGTATTCAAATCCCAGTCCCAGCTTCAGGGGGCATTCAAGACCGGCGCATTGACCTCGGACATGGTTGCCGTATTGCGTTTTGCCGGTCCCCGGGCCATTGGCATGCCCGAGTTGCACCGGTTGACCCCGCCTTTGGGCGTCCTTTTGGACCGGGGTCTTAAAGTGGCACTTTTAACCGACGGGCGCATGTCGGGTGCTTCGGGCAAGGTGCCCGCCGCCATTCATCTCACCCCCGAGGCCATTTGTGACGGCCCCATTGCCCGCATTCGCGATGGCGACATGATCCGGCTCGATGTGGAAAACGGCACGTTGGATGTGCTGGTGGACGAGGCCGAATTTGCCGCCCGCAGCCCGGCCCGGGCCGATCTGGGCGATCAGCACGAGGGCATGGGCCGCGAGCCCCGCATGCGGGCCAGCGTCGGCCCCGCCGATAAAGGCGCCAGTATCTTTTAGAATCCGCCGCCGGTCTTAAAACCTTTTGAGCGACGCCGGCCCCGCGTGCCCGATCGGGGCCGCGAAAACCCCGAACCACTGCCGGACGACCGGGCGCGCGACGGTCGCGATCTGGACCGGCTTCTTTTGCGACCGCCCCAGGGAGAAGGGCCGGTGCCCGAGCGGGGCAATCCTACCCGGCCGCCGGGTAATCCGGCGCCACCCCGCCACGATTGCGAACTGCGCCAATACCCCCAGTACGTGCCCGCCGAGATCGCGCCGCGCAAAAATTCGCTAAGCAGATCGCCCACAAGATCGTCCTGGCCAAACGAGGAACGCGGATCGTCAAATCTCGATTTCTTGAACTCATAGGCAATGTCTTCAAGTTCCCGCCGGCGCTGGGCGAGAACCTTGATCCGGTCCCGGTCCTCCCCTGCTTCGAGCTCTTCGCCCTCCACCTGGCGCCGCACCCCTTCGATACGGGCAACGATACCGTCGTCCTTGCCTGTTTCGGTGCGCCTTGCCTCGGCCATGAGCACCGACACATCTTCTTCCGCCAGACTTTGCGCCAACAGATTAACCGCGTCCTTAAAAGCGGGGTCACTGCCCTCGGCATATTGTCGCTGGGCGCGAAGCGCCTCCTCCCGGGCATCTTCCGCTTCAACGATTTGTGCATCGATCCGGTCGATTTCGGCCTGGGCGGCCAGTATCGCCGTGCGATGACTTTTGCCTCCGGCCTTGTCCACTGCCAAAATTTCAGTCTCTTCGAGCCCTTCGGCAGCGCCTTCAGCATCCCCGGCCAGCCGTTCGGCATGTTCGCGCAATCGTAAGGGGATTTCGTTTAGCATGGCAAAATTGGGCCGGGCCGCCAGATACCGGCAAAGTCCCGCCACCCAGTTGTCGCCCATGCGCACCAGATTGTTGGCCCGGTAGGTTTTGGTGCCGTAGCCGCGATCCCACAGGTAGGAAAAAAGCGGGTCGTCCCGATAAGGACGCCCTTTTTCCTCCCGGGCCGTCTCGGCCTGTTCGGTTTTTTCCATGGCCGCGTCGGCCATGTCTTCGAGCCGTTCCAGTTCCTTGCGCTGTGCAACAAACCCCGTGTCGTTTTTCAAGCTGACCATGACCTTTTTCGCCACCGCCTCCAGCAAGGTCTCCGCCTCTTCCAGGTCTTCGATTTTTAATCCGCGTTCTTCGGCCAGCGCCTCCAGATCGTCTTCCAGCCTTTGCGCCTCCGCCCGCGTCGCTTTGGTCGCCTTTTGATGCTGTTTGATCATCGCCCGGGCCTTGGCCTCGGCCCGGGACAGGCGGCCTCGCAGCCCTTCATCGGCCCCCTGATCCAGACGGGTTTCCGCCAGCGAAACGAAATGGCCCGCTTCTGTTTCGCGCAACCGGGCGATTTTTTCCGAAGTGCGCGCCAGACGCCCCAGAACCGTTTGCTCCTGGGCCCGAATATCGCGCAACGCTTCGGTAATCGAGCCGAGTGCTTTGGGACCGCTCAACATGGCGTCAGGTCCCCCGGTTGAAAAATCACCATCGGGTTATGGTCCCCCCGAGCACCGGCGCCACATAGTCAACTTCCAAAAACCCGTACTGCTTCAGACCAATGATATTTTGCTGAATGATGCCGTCATCGGCCTTGTCGGCCCGCACATTGTTGAACACGGCCTCCGATACCCGCAGACCCCAGAGGCTGACATTTTCCACCTCGCCGGTTTCCTCGTTGGCGATGGGCAGACTTAGGGCTTTGTTGTCGGCGGTGATCGCCTCGACAATGACATAAAAATTGGTGGCCGCGTTGTTGGCCGCTGGGATGGTCCACACACCGCTGTCCACCCCGTCGCGATTGACCACCCGGAGCGAATACTCCTGGCGTAATTTATCACGAATTTCTCTCAGGTCAGCCACTGCCTTGCGGGCTCCGGCAAGATCGCCCTCGCGGGCGGAAATTTTACCCCGTTCTCTGATGGCATCGGCCTGCCGGACAGCGGACTGCTGTTTTGTGTCGACAAATATGGCCTCGCGCAGTTCGTCCATGCGCGCTGGCAGACCGCTTGCCAGCTGATTGGCCAGTTCCGATTTCTGGGCCGCAACCCAGGGCACATAGCCAAACTGATAGCCCCCCAGCCCCAGCGCCACAACGACAACCAGCCCGGTAACCCAACGCCCCCATTTGCCCCGCGACACATATAGTTTTGCCGCCGAAGTCGCCAACCCGGCCGCCGGCGGAGTATATTCAAAACGGCTCTGGGTAAGCCCTTCCACCCCTTCTTGCAAAATGCGGTCGGGCACTTCGATGCCCTGGTCGGCGTATATCTTGCGCAACCGGGATATCAGCTGGTCGGCCCGGTCCGCCTCCCCCAGTTCCCGGTCAACCAGCCCCTGCCTGTGGCGTAACGTGTCCACCACATCCATGGCCAGCATGACGTCGTCCAGAGGCGCCTTGTCCGAAGGCGCCTTGTCCGAAGGCGCCCTGTCCAAAGATCTGGAATCCTTTGCGGCGATTTTTGTCTTGGGGGCCATTTCGTACAGGTCTTACCTGGCGGTCTCCGCCATCAGCGCATTGCCCTGCGCCGCCAGCGTTGCCAGCCGTTTTTTGCCGTCTTCCACCGCATCGCGGATCTCCGCCGAGTTCTCGGTGGACAACTTGCGCATTTCTCCAATGATCACCCGGGACTTTTCCTGAAAATTGACCACACTCTCCACCAGTTTACGCACCGCGTCGGCGCGAATGGTGGGGCCATAACCCGCCTTGAGCGCTTCTTCGTGCACCTTGTCACCGATTTCGGACAGGGTTTCCAGGGATTTGGACATGCCCTCTTTCATGGCGTTCAGGGTTTCGGTGCTTTCGTGCAGGCCGAACATGCCTGTAAACGAAGCCGACAGGGCCGTTAAAACCGTCTCGTTGGTGGAAAAGAAAGCAATGGACTGCTGATACACCCGTTCCTTGGCACTTGTGGTCTGCATGAGGCGGGCCATGACCACTTCGGAAGTATTGTACGAAATGGTCAGATTGTCGCTTAAATCCTTGGCGATCTGATAGCGCCGGTCTTCGTTCTGCAGGTCGCGCACCCGTTCGTCCCGGGTCATTTCCAGCCGGGCCCGGTCCGCCGGGGTACCCTCGGAAAAGGCCGCCAGAACCTCCGCCGCCGCTTTCAGGCTTTTTTGCCGCTCGCCGAGTTTGGCTTCCGCCTTGCCCATTACTTCAAGGGCCATCACTTCGCTTTGTTTTAACGCGCCGCGAAAATCCCGGTACGCCTCCAGTATGATCCGCTCGCGATTGACCTGATCCTTGGTGTCCCGGGAGACCTCGAGATAGATTTTCCGGATTTTTTCAAATCGATCCGCAATGTCGCCCCGGGAAAGTTTCATCCAGACGTTCGAAGCACGCTCCAAAATGTCCATTTTGCCGTCATCGAGCTGGTCGACCATGGCCTTGGCGTCGTCGCGAATCGAATCAAAGCCTTTGGTGATGTCCTCATAACGGGCCCCGATTTTCATCGCCGCCACCTGTTCGCGCACCACTTCGTTAAACGCGGACGCCTGGTTGAGTGTCCGCCCGATCAGCACCACCCGTGTTTCATCAAGCTCGGTGATCTCTGCGAGAAGCCCGTTGATGGGCTGTTCCTCTGTGACTTCCGGCCACAGTCCGATTTCACGAATGGCGCCCATTGCCTTGTCAAGATATTGCAGTGGCTTTTCCGCCAGATCATTCGCCATTTTGTCCCCTTTTCATGGTCCATTCGGTTGCATTTGTTTCCGCTTATCATTGTTCTGACAATTGCGGGCGGCCCGTCCAATGTTTATTTCGATGATATTGGTGCGAAAATGACGCAGGTAAAGGCTCAAACGTGAAATTTTCCGGTACTTATGTGATTTCTGCCACCCGTGACCGGGTCTGGGCCGCTCTGAATGACCCTGAAATTCTAGGC
>JAADFY010000061.1 GCA_013152625.1 Alphaproteobacteria bacterium | reverse complement strand
CTGCAAAAGACCAGGGTTTGGAGCGTGATATGAGCGCAAATCGTTCAGTTTCAGGAGCAAGTTCGATCAAGGGGATATCCCCCTTTGAGAATTTGCGACGCAAAAATGGGCGATTTGCGCCATATCCGAAGCGGACGCGGCGGATTTGGGCCCTGAATGCGTTAAATCGTGCTTGTGGTGTTTACCACCACTTCGCCCGTTTTGCCTGTTCAGGACCCCAAATCCAACTCGCGTCACGCCCGAAACCTGGTCTTTTGCAGGTCCTTGAGCGCCATATCGCCCCCGTTTATGGGTCTGAACCCTGGCTCACAACCCCTTAAATCATCGCCATTCCACCATTGACGTGCAGGGTCTGGCCGGTGACGTAAGCCGCCTCGGTGCTGGCAAGATATATGGCGGCGGCGGCCACTTCGTCGCCTGTGCCCAGACGGCGGGCCGGGATCGAACCCAATATCGCGTCGCGCTGCTTCTCGCTGAGTTCGTCCGTCATGGCCGAGGCAATAAACCCCGGGGCAATGGTATTGACGGTGATGGTGCGCCCGGCCACCTCATGGGCGAGGGACTTCGACATGGCAATCAGGCCCGCCTTGGAGGCGGCATAATTGGCCTGGCCGGGATTTCCCGTCACGCCCACCACCGAAGTTATCCCGATAATACGGCCCCAGCGCTGGCGCATCATGGGTTTTAAAACAGCGCGGGACAAAATGAATGCCGCTTTCAGGTTGACGTTTAGCACCATGTCCCATTCCTCGTCTTTCATGCGCAGGAACAGGTTGTCGCGGGTCAGGCCGGCATTATTGACCAGAATATCCAGCCCGCCCATGGCTTCAAGGGCTGCCGGAACCAGCTTTGCCAGCGCGTCCGGGTCGCCCAGATTGCACGGCACAATGTGGGTGGTGCCGCCGCTGGCGCTGGCGGTTTCATCGAGCCGGTCCAAATTGGTACCGCTTAAGGACACTTCGGCGCCCGCTGCCACAAACGCTTTGGCAATCGCGCGGCCAATGCCGCCGCTGGCACCGGTGACGAGGGCCTTTTTTCCGCTCAGATCAAACATTTTGCAAACTTGTTCCCTTTTTTATCAGCGCTCAGACCGAACATCGCAACGGTCATGAGCCAACTTGAATTACGCGAGAAACGCCTCGATGCTTGCCCGGTCGGTCAAGGCAAATGCCTCGGCGGAGCGATCAATACGGCGCGCCAGTCCGGTCAGAACCTTGCCGCATCCAAGCTCGGCCAGTTCAGTGACACCCCCCTGCCCGGTCAGCCAGCTGATGGTTTCCGACCAGCGCACGCGGCCCGTGACCTGCGCAACGAGATGTTGACGGATTTCGTCCGGATCGGAGACCGGCCGCGCCAGAACATTGACGACCACAGGCACCACCGGGGGCTTTAAGGGCACATCGGACAGCGCCATGGCCATCTCCTCGGCGGCGGTGGCCATGAGCGAACAATGAAACGGGGCGCTGACCGGCAACAGAAGTGCCCGGCGCGCGCCTTTTTTCTTTGCCAGTTCAATGGCCCGGTCGATGGCGGCAACGGTGCCCGACAAAACCACCTGACCGGGGGAATTGTCGTTGGCAACTTCGCAGACCGCGTCGCTTGCGGCATCGGCGGCGATCTGCTCGACATCTGCGAGTTCAAGGCCAAGAATGGCCGCCATGGCCCCCTCTCCCACCGGGACCGCTTTTTGCATGGCGCGCCCACGTACCCGCAGCAGGCGGGCGGTCGGGGCAAGGCCCAACGCCCCGGCGGCGCACAGGGCTGAATATTCTCCCAGGGAATGGCCGGCCACATAACGGGCGATCCCGTCGACCGGTTTTGCGTTTTCCGCCAGCACCCGCACCACCGCCAAAGAGACGGCCATTAAGGCGGGCTGGGCGTTTTCGGTTAAACGAAGTTCGTCCTCGGGCCCGTTAAACATCAGGGTGGACAGGTTCTGCCCCAGAGCATCGTCGACCTCATCAAACACCGCTTTTGCCGCCGGATAATCGGTGGCCAGCGCCAACCCCATGCCGACGCTCTGGCTGCCCTGTCCGGGAAACGTAAGGGCCAGTTTCAAATTGGTTTTGCTCATGTTGCCTGTCCGGATACAACCGCCTAAATCATGGCACCAGCCTATTGGGCCGGCGGTTACCATGGCAAGGGGAGAAGCTGGCGGTCTGACACTACTTGCAATTGCCGGCAGGGGGCGTATAACGCCCTCGTTTTACCGCTACCCCGGTCGGGGGCTGAACGGAAGGCTGCGCAACCGCGTGGCAGGAATATCGCCTGTTCTTGTTTTTCGGGCAATAAACCGGCTTCCCGTGTCCCTGCTCTTTCGAGGAACCGATTTCTTGAGCCTTTCCAATCGATGGGCTTGAGGGAGGCTCTGCGCCGGGGTCAGGCGGGTTTGGAACTTGAAAAGGAAAGGCTAAATTCATGGCGTTGTATGAACACATCTGTATGGCTCGCCAGGACGTTTCCGCGTCACAGGTGGAAGAAATTCTGGGCAAAATGACCGCGGTTCTCGAAGAGGGCGGCGGCGTCGTCGCCAAGAAGGAATATTGGGGTCTTAAAACCCTGCAGTACCGGATCCGCAAAAACCGCAAGGCCCATTTTACCCTGCTCAACATTGACGCCTCTTCGGCCGCCGTGGCCGAAATGGAACGTCAGATGCGCATCAATGAGGACATTCTGCGGTTTTTGACCATCAAGGTCGAAGCCCACGAAGAGGGCCCGTCGGCCATGATGCAAAAACGCGACCGGGATGACCGACCCGATCGTGGCGACCGGCCCCGTGGTGGCCCCCGTGGCCCGCGCCCGCCCCGCTTTTAAGGAACGTTTTCAATGGCAATTCGCGATCTTACCACTTCCCAGGTTCGCCGTCCGTTTCAGCGCCGGCGCAAAACCTGTCCTTTCACCGGGGCAAACGCCCCGAACATCGACTACAAGGATATCCGGCTGTTGCAGCGCTATATTTCCGAGCGCGGAAAAATCGTGCCCAGCCGGATCACCGCGGTGTCGGCCAAAAAGCAGCGCGAACTGGCCAAGGCCATCAAGCGCTCGCGGTTTTTAGGCCTGTTGCCCTACGTCCTTAAATAGGCGGCACCGGGAACTGCAACCATCGGGTTGAGGCCGGCTGAGATGCGGGCTTCTAACCGCCTTTCCCGAACCAGCTCGGGAATCCGGCGGGACAGCATTGGAGATAAAAAATGCACGTAATTCTGCTTGAACGGGTCGGAAGGCTCGGCACCATTGGTGATGAGGTTACTGTACGTAATGGCTTCGCCCGCAACTATTTGCTGCCCAAAGGCAAGGCCCTGCGAGCCAATGCCGCAAACCGTACCCGGTTTGAAGCCGAGCGCTCTGTAATCGAGGAGCGCAACGAAGAGCGGCGCGGAGCGGCGGGGGGGATTGCCGGATCTATTGATGGCAAGAATATCGTCATGATCCGCCAGGCCGGCGAGACGGGGCACCTGTACGGGTCGGTATCCTCGCGGGACATTGCGGAGGCGCTGGTCGCCGATGGCTTTGAGGTGGTGCGATCCCAGGTGGATCTGAATACGCCGATCAAGACCGTGGGGCTGCATCCGGTGGTCATTCACCTGCATGCCGAAGTTACGGCAACGGTCAAGATCAACGCGGCGCGTTCCGAGGAAGAAGCCGAACGACAGGCCCGGGGCGAGGATGTCCGGGTGGTCTCTTATGATGATGACTTGGACGATATCGAGCCCGACGCCGAAGATCAGGATGACGACGCCGACGACCAAGACGCCGACGACCAAGACGCCGGCGAAAGTGATGATCCGCCCGGCAATGAAAGTGACGGGGACCCGCAGGACCCTGCAGAGGCAGACGAAACAGAACTGCCCGCCTGAATTTGACCAAACGAATCAGTTGATTGGGCTGGCGCCCTGCGCCGGCCCTTTTTTTTGGCCAGGGTTGCAAAATCCAGGGTTGCAAAAGCGGTTTATTTGGCCCGGTTTTCCCCGTCATTCACAGCCGTTGCGGCTGGGTATATCCATCCGGTCGAATTTTACCCGGCAACGCCAACAGGTGCTTGCGGGGGGTGGGCGGGAAGCCTAACAACATGAGCGGAAAAACGTATCTTGGGGTTCAGGAATGGATAGGCGGTCGTAATGGAGGCGGTGCGGCGGATTGAGGACGCCACGGAGGAAAAGTTCCGGCTGGCCCCCCACAACATTGAGGCCGAGCAGGCACTCCTTGGAGCGATTCTGGTCAATAATGACGCCTTTGACCGGGTGTCGGACTTCCTGACGCCGGAGCATTTTTTCGAGGCCCTGCATGGCGATATCTATGAGGTATGCGCTAAAATAATCCGTTCGGGGAAGTCGGCGACTCCGATTATTGTCAAACAGTATCTGCCCGATGAACTCCACCGGGACATGAACATGGCCCAGTATCTGGCCCGGCTGGCCGCCGAGGCGACCACGGTGCTCAATGCCGCTGATTTCGGGCAGGCCATTTACGATCTGGCGATCCGGCGCAACCTCATTCAGATCGGCGAGCTTATGGTGGACACGGCCTATGCCGCCGATGTGGACAGCCCCTCCGCACAGCAGATCGAGGAAGCGGAAAAATCGCTTTTCGATCTGGCTGAAAAGGGACGCTATGACGGCGGCTTCATGGATTTTGGCCGGGCGCTGACCGATGCGGTAGGCCTATCGGCGCGATGGTTCGCTTTCGGGAACGGCCACCGGGCTGATCGAACTGGACCGCAAAATGGGCGGCATGCAGCGCTCGGACCTGATTATCATCGCCTCCCGCCCGGCCATGGGCAAAACGTCGCTGGCCACCAATATCGCCTACAATGTGGCCAAGGCCTGGACCTTCGAGCAATTACCGGACGGCAATGTAAAGACCATCAACGGGGGTCGGGTGGCGTTTTTCTCGCTTGAGATGTCGGCCGAGCAACTCGCAACGCGCATTCTGGCGGAACAGTCGCGCATATCATCGTCGGAAATTCGCCGTGGCAACATCCATGAAAGCCAGTTTGGCCAGCTTGTGGACGCCTCGGCGCAAATGTCCGGTGCACCGCTTTACATCGACGACACGGGCGGACTGAATATCAGCCAGCTCGTGGCCAGGGCGCGGCGGCTCAAGCGGCAGAAAGGCATCGATCTGATCGTGGTGGACTATTTGCAGCTCCTGTCCGGCTCGGCCCGCCGGGCCAACGAAAACCGGGTGCAGGAACTCACCGAGATCACGACCTCGCTCAAAGCGCTGGCCAAGGAACTCAATGTTCCCATCATCGCATTGTCCCAGCTTTCCAGGCAGGTGGAATCCCGGGACGATAAACGGCCCCAGCTTTCCGATTTGCGTGAATCCGGTTCCATCGAACAAGATGCCGATGTGGTCATGTTTATCTTCCGCGAAGAATATTACTTAAAAAACAAAAAACCCAAGGAAGGCTCGCAGGAACATCTCCAGTGGATAACCGAAATGGAAGCCGCGCACGGACGGGCGGAGGTGATTATCTCAAAACAGCGCCACGGGCCGACGGGCACCGTCGAGTTGCAGTTTGAAGCCGAATTCACCAGCTTTACCAATCTCGCCCGCACCGAGCAAACGCCCCAGCGTTTCGATTGACCATGACACAACACGCACAGCCGGCCGATCTGGCACCGGGACGGCTGACCATCGATTTAGGCGCCATTGCCCGCAACTGGCAGGCGTTGAATAAAATCAGCGCCGGGGCCCTGACGGGGGCCGTCATCAAGTCGGACGCCTATGGCACCGGCCTTCGGGCCGTGGCGCCGGTATTGTTTGCCGCCGGGGCACGGTTTTTCTTTGTCGCCACGCCGGACGAGGCACTTTCCCTGCGTGAGGCTCTGCCCGGCTCGCACATTTTTGTTTTTAACGGCCTGTGGCCCGGCGCGGCGGCCACCTATGCCCGGGCGCGGATTATGCCGGTGCTCAACAGCATCGAAATGGTTGAGGAATGGCTGGGCTATTGCGTGGAAAAGGGGGAAGCCTTTCCCGCCGCGATCCACTTTGACACCGGCATGAACCGGCTGGGGCACTCGGTGGACGAAATTCCCGCCGTGCTCGCCCTTTTGGCCCGGGCCGGGTATGCGCCACAGATGATCATGAGCCATCTCGCGTGTGCCGATATTCCCGAGCATGACAAAAACCGGCAGCAATTGTCGGCCTTCAAGTCGGTGGCGACCCATTTTCCCGACATCCCGGCGTCCATTGCCAACTCGGCGGCGACCATGGCCGGCCGGCCCTATCATTTGCAACTGGTGCGCCCCGGCATTGCCCTGTTTGGCGGCCGGGCAATCATGGCCCGCACCAATCCCATGGTGCCGGTGGTCGCCCTTGAGGTGCCCATCGTGCAGGTGCGGACGGTAAAGGGGGGCGAAACCGTGGGATACGGGGCCGGCCACAGTTTCGAACGGGACGGAAAAATCGCCATCCTGCCCCTCGGGTACGGGGACGGGCTGTTGCGGGCCATGGGCAGTGCCACCACCTATACCGGGGCCCGATTTGCCCTTGGCGGCACCCGGGTGCCCGTGGTGGGGCGGATTTCCATGGATCTTGTGGCCATAGATGTTACCGAGGTGCCCGAAGGTCTGGCCGCGCCGGGGCGCGATGTGGAGATTTTAGGCGCCAATGTGGGCATTGACGATCTGGCCGATGCCGCCGGCACCATCGGATATGAAATCCTGACTGCGTTGCAGGGCCGCTACAGGCGCTTTTATGTCAATGACATCGGCATGACGGATACGGGCTGATATGGCACGGCAAAAATCCCGGTTCGTGTGCCAGAACTGCGCTGCGGTGACCGCCCAGTGGGCGGGGCGCTGCGAGAGTTGCGGCGAATGGAACACCATATTCGAGGAAGCAGCGCAAAGCGGCATTGGCGCCGGGCCGAAATCGGCAACGGCGGGGGGGCGCCCCATCGCCCTGACCACCCTGGCCGGGGCCACCGACGACGCGGCGCGCATTGCCACGGGCATTGCCGAACTGGACCGGGTGACCGGGGGCGGATTTGTCCAGGGCTCGGCTGTGCTGGTGGGGGGGGATCCGGGGATCGGCAAATCAACCCTGTTGCTGCAGGCAGCCGCCGCCATGGGAAAAATGGGCAAGAACGCCATATATATCTCGGGCGAAGAGGCCATTGCCCAGGTGCGGCTGCGGGCCCAACGGCTGGGGGTCATGGATGCGCCGGTGGCCCTGGGTGCCGAGACCAATGTAGAGACCATCCTGGCCACCCTGCAGGCTGCCGATCCGCCCCATCTTGTGGTTCTTGACAGTATCCAGACCTTGTGGACCGACCGGGTGGAAAGCGCTCCGGGCACGGTGTCCCAGGTGCGCACCAGCGCCCAGGCCATGACCCGGTTTGCCAAGAAATCAGGGGCGACAGTGGTGCTGGTTGGGCATGTGACCAAGGACGGACAGATCGCAGGCCCCCGGGTGGTGGAGCATATGGTGGATGCGGTGCTTTATTTTGAAGGGGATGGCAGCCACCAGTATCGCATTTTACGGGCGGTAAAGAACCGCTATGGCGCAACAGATGAAATCGGTGTTTTCGAGATGGCGGCTGACGGACTGAGGGAAGTTTCCAATCCCTCGGCCCTGTTTTTGAACCAGCGCGATGCGGGGGCCACGGGTTCAGCGGTGTTTGCCGGCATGGAGGGCACACGGCCGGTGCTGGTGGAAATTCAGGCCCTTGTTTCCCCCTCGCCCCTGGGCACACCGCGCCGGGCCGTAGTGGGGTGGGACACCAACCGGTTGTCCATGGTGCTGGCGGTGCTGGAAACCCATTGCGGGGTGCGAATCGCGGCCAACGATATTTACCTCAATGTTGCCGGTGGCCTGCGCATTACCGAGCCCGCCGCCGATCTCGCGGTGGCTGCCGCCCTGGTCTCCTCGCTTGTGGATGTGGCGTTGCCGGCGGACGGGGTCTATTTCGGTGAGATCAGCCTGTCGGGGGGCATCCGGCCGGTGGCCCATGGCCCGGCCCGGCTGCGGGAGGCGGCAAAACTGGGTTTTGCCACTGCCATGACTGCGGGCATGACAGCAGGCATGGGGGCCGCCGAGGGGGGCGCGGCCATTTCGGTAAGAGAGCTAAACAGCCTTGGGGATCTTGTGGCACAGGTGGCGGCGGCCAAGGGTGCGGCTGTACAGAACTGAAACAAATTTACCCTGGCGCTTGGCTTGGGGCAGATTACGGGCTACAGGACACTTTCCTGGCTACAAGCTCATTTAGGATCCTGGCTAAATGCTCACCACCTTCGACGTCGTTGCGGGCGTCTTTGTTCTGATATCGGCGCTGCTTGCCACCACCCGTGGCGCAACCCGGGAAGTGTTGTCTCTGGCCTCATGGGCGGGGGCGGGCATATTTGCGGTGTGGATGTGGCAGTCCAATCCGCAACTGGCCAGGGGCTATATCGCCGACCCCACCGTGGCCGACATTGTAACCATCGCCGCCTCGTTTTTCATTGCTCTGATTATATTGCATCTGGTGACCATGCGGATCGCCGATTTTGTTGTCGATTCGCGGATTGGCGCCCTGGACCGAACCCTGGGGTTTTTGTTCGGCGCCGCCCGTGGCGTGCTGATCATTTTGATCGGGGTGATATTTGCCCAGTGGCTGATGCCGGACATCTTGAAGACCTATGCGGGGGACTCCCAGTCCCTGCCCCGGCTTGAGCGTATGGCCGATGATCTGATTGGCGCCATGCCGGACAATGTGGAAGACACCATCAACGACTTCCTGCAGCGCGGCGCCGCCGGTACCGAGGCCGAAATCCTGCCCGACATAAACGGGGGCACCGATCAGCTTGAAATCGATCCGCTGGCCCCGTTGCCCGAGGCCGGGGCAAGCCCGGAAAGCGAACCGGAAACCTCAGCAATATAGCGTCTTGGATTGCAGGCGGATTGGATTGCAGCGGACGGGGGAGCATATCATGAGCAGTTCCAACCCGGATTGTCCCACAGGCGAACCTTTTGATCCCGACGGAGATCGATTGCGCGAGGAGTGCGGTGTGTTCGGCATTCTCGGCCACGCGGACGCCGGGGCCGTCACCGCTCTGGGCCTGCATGCCCTGCAACACCGGGGCCAGGAAAGCGCCGGTATCGTTTCGTTTGAGGATGGCCGGTTTCATTCCGAGCGCCATCTTGGGCTGGTGGGCGATCATTTTACCGATGCGGCAACCATCGCCCGCCTGCCCGGCGCCCTCGCCCTGGGCCATGTGCGCTATTCCACCACCGGCGAAACCGTGTTGCGCAATGTGCAGCCGTTATTTGCCGAACTGGCGGCGGGGGGCATTGCGATTGCCCATAATGGCAATCTGACCAATGGCATGGACCTGCGCCAGAATCTGATCGCCGAAGGGGCCATTTGCCAATCCACCTCTGACAGCGAAGTGGTGCTGCACTTAATCGCCCGCTCGGTACGCAAGGGCACCGCCAGCCGGTTTGTCGATGCGCTCACCCAGCTTGAGGGGGCGTTTTCCATGGTGGCCATGACGCGAACCAAACTCATGGGCGCCCGGGACCCGTTCGGTATCCGGCCACTGGTGTACGGGGAACTGAACGGCAAACCGATTTTCGCGTCAGAAACCTGTGCGCTTGATATCGTTGGCGCCACCTTCATCCGCGACGTGGAGAATGGCGAAGTGGTCATCTGCGAGTTGCAGGCCGACGGCTCGGTTTCGGTGCGCTCCGAAAAACCGTTTCCCCCCCGCCCCGAGCAGTTATGTCTGTTCGAGTATGTCTATTTCTCGCGGCCGGACTCTGTGGTGGGCGGGCGTTCGGTCTATGGGGTGCGCAAGCGGACCGGCGCCCTGCTGGCCGGAGAGTGTCCTGTTGCGGCCGATGTGGTGGTGCCGGTGCCCGACGGGGGCGTGCCGGCGGCCCTTGGCTATGCCCAGGCCAGCGGCATTCCGTTCGAGCTGGGCATAATTCGCAACCATTATGTGGGGCGCACGTTCATCGAACCGAGCCAGCACATTCGGGCTTTGGGGGTCAAACTGAAACATTCGGCCAATCGCGAACAACTCGAAGGCAAGCGGGTGGTGCTGGTGGATGACAGCATCGTGCGCGGCACCACTTCGGTTAAAATCGTGCAGATGGTGCGCGACGCAGGCGCCCGGGAAGTGCATATGCGGGTGGCCAGCCCGCAAATAAAATACCCCGATTTTTACGGGATCGACACGCCGGACCCGGATACCCTTTTGGCCAACATGCACCCGCGCCTGGACGATATGCGCCGGTTCATCGGCGTTGATACCCTGGAATTTTTGTCCATAGACGGGCTTTATCGGGCGGTGGGCGGCAAAACCCGAAACCAGTCGCAACCCCAGTTTACCGACCATTGTTTTACCGGCGACTATCCCACCAACGTTGCCGGCCAGCCCGGAGCGCCCCGGCGGGGGGCAAAAATTGTCGCCATGCTGCGCGAGGCGGTCTGATGAGCGGGGTGCTTACGGACAAGGTCGTTCTGGTGACCGGTGCCTCCCGGGGCATTGGTTATAGTGTGTGTGTGGAAGCGGCCCGGCGCGGGGCCCATGTGATTGCCGTGGCGCGCACCGTGGGCGGGCTTGAGGAACTGGACGACGAAATCAAGGGGGTCGGTTCCAGCGCCACACTGGTGCCCCAGAACATAACCGACTTGGCTTCCATCGACCGGCTGGGGGGGGCAATTTTCGAACGCTGGGGCCGGCTGGACGGGTTGGTGGGCAATGCCGGGGCGCTTGGGATCATCAGCCCGGTGCCCCATATCGACCCGAAAATGTTTGAAAAAACACTGTTGCTCAATCTGACCGTCAATTACCGGCTCATACGCTCCATGGACCCGCTGCTGCGCCAGTCAACGGGGCCGGGCGGTGTTCGTTTCATCATCGGCGGCCAAAAGCGCGCGCCCCTACTGGGGCCTTTATGCCGCCTCCAAGGCGGGGCTGGATGCCATGGTAAAAAGCTATGCCGGCGAGATGGTCCAGTCCCCGGTTCGCGTCAATGTGGTTTATCCGGGCGCGGTGCGCACCCGTATGCGGGCCAAGGCCATGCCGGGGGAGACACCCGAAACGCTGCCCGCGCCCGAGGAAGTGGCGCCAAAAATCGTCGATCTGATTTGTCCGGGGTATGAAAAAACCGGGATGGTTTTTGATATTGCCAGCGGAACAACCAGCGAAATTTAACTTTTTTTCGGGTCGTAGGGATTGTCGCCGCCGCGAAGCCAGAGCCGGATCGGCACACCCGGCATGGCAAAACTCTCTCGCAACCCATTGACAAGATAGCGCAGATAAGACGCCCGGATCGCTTCCGGCCGGGAGGCAAAAACAATAAAGCTGGGCGGGCGGGTCTTGGCCTGGGTCATGTAGCGCAGGCGCACCCGGCGCCCGGTCACCGCCGGCGGCGGATGGGCCCGGGTCATGGTTTCCAGCCAGCGATTAAGCCGGGCAGTAGACAGGCGGGTATTCCACACCTTGTCGTTGCGAAAAACCGCCTCCATCAGCCGGTCGATATTTTTGCCCTTCAAGCCCGAAAGGGTAACCATGGGCACCCCGCGCACCTGGGGCAAAAGCCTGGCGCACATTTCCTTCAGTGCCGCCAGTTTTTGCTGTTTGTCGGTTACCAGATCCCATTTGTTGACCGCGATCACCAGCGCCCGGCCCTCGCGTTCCACCAGATCGGCGAGTTGCAAATCCTGCTTTTCAAACGGCTGGGTGGCATCGAGCAGCAAGACCACGGTTTCGGCGTACTGGATGGCCCGTAACGCGTCGGCCACCGACAGTTTTTCCAGCTTTTCGTGCACCCTGGCCCGGCGCCTTATGCCGGCGGTATCCACAAGATTGATTTTACGCCCGCCCCATTGCCAGCGCACCATGATGGAATCCCGGGTAATGCCGGCCTCCGGGCCGGTCAACAAACGGTCCTCGCCCAGCAACCGGTTGATCAGGGTGGATTTGCCGGCGTTGGGGCGCCCGATGATGGCCACGTTCATGGGTCGGGTCGTATCGGGGGCGGGGGTTTCGCCTTCGCGAACCTCGACCTCGATCAACGGTCGGTCCTGTTCGGGCAGTTCGCCGGTAAAATCAACCCCCTGCCCGGCATCGGCGAACTCGGCCTTTAACGCCTCGTTGGCCTGATCGATCACGTTGTACAAATCGCCCATACCGAGGCCATGTTCCGCCGAAAGGGCAACCGGTTCGCCGAACCCTAATTCAAAAGCTTCGGTCAGGCCGGTATCGGCGGCCCGGCCCTCCACCTTGTTGGCAACCAGGGTTACTTTGCGGTCGGCCCGGCGTAAAACCCTGGCAAAATGGTGGTCCATGGGGGTAACGCCGGTTCTGGCGTCGATCATGAATATGATTATGTCGGCAAGGCGGATGGCCTGTTCGGTCTGGCCGCGCATGCGTGCCTGTAGCGTGTCGCCGCCCGCATCCTCATAACCGGCGGTGTCGATCAGGGTGAACTGGAGGCCGCCAATGCTGGCCTGGCCTTCACGGCGATCCCGGGTGACCCCGGGCGTATCATCGACCAGGGCCAGTTTTTTGCCCACCAGCCGGTTAAACAGCGTGGACTTGCCGACATTGGGTCGGCCGACAATGGCAACTGTGACATGCATGGGATCGGCCCCCGGCCGGGGCGTGCTTAACTTGCGGGTTCGGCGGCGGGCACAGCACCGGGCGCGGCGCCTGCTGCCGGTGCGATGACGCCTTCAGCTGTCAGTTGCTCCAGAAATACCGAAGCGCGCTGGGCGATGTCCTGAGCGGAGGTGGGATCATTTACGATCTGGGCAAACGCGGCCTGGGCGGCGCCAAGATCTCCAACCTGATAATTGACCAGCCCGATGACTTCCCGGGCGGCATTGCGCATGGGGTGGTCCGGGCCCTGCATACCCACGACCCGGGCGGTCACCCCGGCAACGTCGCCCTCATCAACCAACAGATAGGCGGCGTACAAAAGCGCCAATTCGCGCATTCTGACCGTATCGAGGGAGGTTGAGAGTTCATCATAGGCGGCAATGGCCGCCACCCGATCGCCTTCGGCGCCCAGCAGCGCGGCGGCGCGAAACCGGGCCAGCATCGGATATTCGCCGGAGCCCTGCTGCTCGGTCAGCGCCAGCGAGGCGCGGGCGCGGGCAACGTCGCCATCCTCGATTTGGGTCAATGCGGTCTCGAACAATTCCGACGAACGTACCTCGTTTGAGCTTTTCCACCATTTCCAGGCTTCATTGGCGGCCACGATCAGCACGATGAACACCGCCGCGCCGATCACATAAGCGCCAAACCGCTTCCAGAAGTTGCGGGCGCGATCGCCGCGCAATTCCTCATCAACTTCGCGAAATATATTGTCGGACATGGGCGTGTTCACTCGTGATGGACTGTTGCGGTCGCACCATAGGGATGGAGCGCACTGAATGCAATTTGCCGCTGGGGCGCAGCACCGTCTAGCGTGTTAGCGAGGCCATGGCTATATGGGAATTGAGGCCAGCGGATCAACGCCGAACAACCACATGTGCAAGCCAAAGGCAAACAGCCCGAATAACAACACCCCAAACGCCAGGGCCAGCACATCCACCATGATCGATCCGGCCACAACCGGATCGGCGACAGGGCCGACAGGGTATTGAGGGCCAGATAAACCGCCGTCGCCCCGGCAAGCAAAACCGTGGCCAGGTTGCCATTGGCGATCACATGGCCCAGGGCGATAAAAAACAGGCCGATATTGAACGGATGCCGGAAGGCCGCCTTGATCCGGTTGGCGGGCAAGTACGCGGAGCCAAAGATCAGGAACCCGAAAAATACTAACGAGATCGCCACATATTTCATTCCGATACCGGGATTATACAGCACCGGTGCGCCGGCATGAGCGAGCCCATAGCCCCAGATCATTACCACAAATCCGGCCAGGGAAATCGCGGCGTACAGGCCTTTCCAGCCCATGTCACCCAAACGCGAAATCATATTCTCGCGAAACCGGGGGGCGACCATTCTTACCGTATGGACTCCGAAAAACACGATTATGCCAAGCACCAGCCAAATCATGAATTTGTCCCCATTTCCATCCAGAATGTGCCGACTTCTAGAGCGTGTCACCGATAAGTGGGTACCGGTTATCGGGTAAATGACACGCTCAGACAAGGAATTAGACTGCGGTTTTGATTCTATCAACGCTTGACGCATGTCTGATGGCCCGAGCATGGCTTTTATGAGGCATTTGATGCTGGCTGGCTGTTAATTCACCGTCATCCGGCGGTCTGCCACCAGACGCATATAAAGGGCGGCAACAAGCGAGAGTGCTATCACCAGAAAAACCGACATCATGGACGCGCGCCCCAGATCAAAAAAGCTGAACGCCAGTTTGAACAGATAGACCCCGGCGACCACGGTTTCATTGCCCGGTCCGCCCTGGGTAATAAAGAACGGCAACTCATAGAGCCGGACAATCTCGATGATCATGAGCAGCCCCACAACCAGGAAAAACGGGCGCATCAGCGGCACGATAATGTATCGCAAAACCCGCCAGCCCGACGCGCCGTCAATGCGGGCCGCATCAAGAACATCCCGAGGAATGGTGGTTAGACCGCCAAGCAGAATAATGGCGACAAACGGTGTCCATTGCCAGACGACCGCAACAATAATCGCAATTAACGCCGTGGGCATCTCGATGGTCCAGTTGACCGGGTCTATGCCGAAGAACTGGACAAGGAACGAATTTATCGCACCGAACCGGGCATTGAACAGCATCCACCACACGATCCCGGCAACAATGGGGGCAATGGCTGTGGGGATAAGCAGCAAGGAGACAATCAGGCCCCTGCCCCGCTCAATACTATACAATGCCAATGCCAGCAAAAATCCGAGCACGAGTTGCAGGCTGAGGGAAAACACCAGCACAATGGCGGTTGTGCGCAGGGAACCGAAAAACTGCGGGTCGTCGGCAAGATCAACGAAATTGCGCATGCCGATGAACTGGGGCGGGTTGGCCGGGTTTGGCGGGAATGACTGAAACGCGGTCCAGATCATCCACCCCAGGGGCACGATACCCAGCGCGATCAGCGCGATTATGGTCGGGGTTGCCATCAACCAGGCGAAACGTTTTTGTCCTCGCATGCCAGCCCGCTCCTACTTCAATCCGCCAAAAGCCAGCCCGCGCACCAAAAACCGCTGCATCACACCGGCAAACACTATTGCGGGCAAAACCGAAAGCAACGATGCGGCGGCGATCTCACCATAAAGCTCGGCAATAGCGCTGCGCAGGCGCGGCAGATAAACGGTGATGGTGGCGACCTTGTTGCCCGCGAGCTGAAAGGCGAGCACATATTCGTTCCAGATAAAAATGAACGTAAACACGGCGGCAACAGACAGGCCGGGCTTGAGAACCGGCAAGGCGATGCGCACGAATGCGGTCCAATATCCGGCGCCGTCCACATAGGCGGCTTCTTCGAGTTCCCGGGGCGCGCTTTGCACGTAGCCCATCATCAACCACACCACGATGGGTATGGTAAAAACGGAATAGATCAGGATCAGGCCGAGATGGGTGTCGAGCAGGCCCAGTTGACGGAACATGAGAAACAGCGGCACCACCAGGGCAATGGGCGGCAGGAAGCGCTGGGATAAAATCCACATGGACAAAAAGCTGCCGCCAATACGGAAGCGGCCCAGGGCATAGGCGCAACACACCCCGAACGACAGGGCGATGACACTGGCCACCACAGAAATGAGCAGGGAGTTGCCTAAAAATCCGATCACCGGCTCATTGGTGGGCGAGCCAAACCAGACAAACCGGATATTATCCAGAGTCAGGTTGGTGGGCAGCAGGGCGGCCGGATACTGAAAGATGTCACCGCGGGGCCGGAAGGCCACCAGCACAATCCAGTAAACGGGGAAAAGCGCAAAGATCAGAAATCCCGAAATGACCACCCATGGCCAACTTGAAACAAACCGATTTTTCAACCTTCTCCAACGCGAGGACCGAACAATCCGGCGCGATCGATTTTTCTTGATTTTCTGACTGGTCATGTTTCCTGGCCCTTCCGGCCATGACGGACAGATCGGCCACTGGTGTCAAACACATGAATACGGGCAGAATTTACACCCAGGGTCGATGCAGTTTCCTTCAATATTTTTCCGCGTACCCGGTGCTCCGCAACAATTTTCTCGCCGTTGCTTGACCCATGCAGATACGAAACAGGGCCGAGTTGTTCCTGCAATTCCAGATCGAACGGAATGGAGAAATCACCGCCGGAAATTGCAAAATCCTCGGGCCGGACGCCGATGGTCAGGGCATCGTCTTTTTTCACGTCTCCTGTCGGCATCGGCACCACAAACCGGGCGCCATTGCGAAGGGACAGTGTTGCAGCCCCCTCGCCCACATCCACCACGCGAGCGCTTAGAAAATTGATCTTTGGGGAGCCGAGAAAACTGGCGACAAACTTGTTTACCGGATTGTCATAAAGGTCCAGCGGCGCTCCGATCTGTTCGATCACACCATCGCGCAATACGACAATCCGATCGGCCAGCGTCATGGCCTCGACCTGATCATGGGTGACATAAATCATGGTCGCCTTCAGGCGTTTGTGGAGTTTTTCGATCTCGACACGCATTTCAATGCGCAAATCAGCATCGAGGTTGGACAGGGGTTCATCAAACAGAAAAAGCGTCGGGTCGCGAACAATGGTCCGGCCCATGGCCACGCGCTGTTTCTGCCCGCCCGAGAGCTGATCCGGTCGGCGATCCAGCAACTGGTCGATCTGGAGTGTCTTGGCCGCTGCATTTACTTTTTCGGCGATGGCGTGTGGTTTCTCTTTGACCATCTTGAGCGGAAAACCCATGTTTTCGGCCACCGTCATATGGGGATAAAGGGCATAGGACTGGAACACCATGGCAATGCCGCGCTCAAATGGCGTGTGGTCATTGACGATTTCACTGTCGAGAATTATTTCGCCAGCGTCGGCCTGTTCCAGGCCCGAGATCAAGCGCAGCAATGTGGATTTTCCACAGCCGGACGGTCCGACAAAGACGACGAACTCCCCCTCATCGATCCTTAGATCAATCCCCTTGATCACTTCGGTTGCACCAAAGCTCTTGGCGATATTTTTCAAAGTCAAAACGGACACTGACTTCTCCCGATCGCGAGCCGCCCCGCCGGGGGAAGCCCGGCGAAGCGAGTTTTTTTGTGGGTTCAACCGCTTATGTTCAAACCGGCAGAAACATAGGAGGCGCGTACCTTCGCCCAGGCCTCGATCTGTGTGTCGCGACCGAAGCGGTCGGTGATCGACTGCCAGCGGTCGGCAGCGCGATCAAGGGCCTCCTGGGCCGTGCCCGAGCCGTTGATGAAGGCGTGGAGTTCACCTTGCAGGGAATCCATGTATTCACCGGTTCCGGGCATGTTCATTTCGGGAAACCCGTTCTGGATCACATTTGATGCCGCGTCGAGGAACTCCTGGGATGGGGTCAAGACCTTGAAGGAATCGGTGGTGTAATCGGTTTTCAGGAACATGTCCGAACCCGATTGCGCATCGTCCATGGACAATACCCGGCGTTCGGGGGTCAGAAGTGTTTTCATGACCTCCATGCACGCATCGGGCTTTTCCGTGAAATTTGAAATGCCTGCAACGCGACCATAGAACATGGAGTTGAAATTGCGGTAGTTGCCGTCCACTTCATAGCCGGGCCACGGGCCATAACCGAATTTGGCCATTTTCTCCGGCCCGCCGGACGCGGCAAACCAGGAATTTTCCGCCCAGCCAAGCCGGCCCAGATCCATGTACCAAAGAACCATGGCCACATCTTCGGCAAACACCGTTTCCATGGTCTGGCCCCAGGACAGGGACGCCGAACCTTCGGGGGCCGCAGACAAAAGGGATTTGAGATCATCAGCGGCGCGCACGCCGGCGGCGTTGTTAAAGGCGGGGTTGCAGTTTTCATCGAACCAGGTGCCACCGGCCGAGGCCATCATCGGCGCCCATTGCTGCTCGATAAAGGCGCGGTCCCAGGTGGAGGTCTGGAAGCCGTATCCGGATTTGCCGGAGCCGGCCCAGTCCCACCCGGTAAAGAAGTTCGCCACCTGTTTGAATTGCTCCCAGGTGCGCGGCACTGCGAGATCGGTGCCGAATTCGGATTTGTATTTCGCTTTGACTTCAGCGCTTTCGAAGGCGTCCTTGCGGAAATACATCATGGCCACATCCCCATCCACAGGGATCGCAATGGTATTGCCGCCCCATTCGCAATAGAGCTTGCGGTAGGTATCGGAGATGTTGTCGAACAGGGCGCCGGCATTGTGGCTGGCAATCAGGTCATCGATAGGCCGCAGGTAGCCCGAGGTCACCAGATCCCCGTTATAGCGCGGGAAATGCATGACCATATCATAGGTGCCGCCGCCGGAGCGCAGGTCCTTTAGCGCATCCTGATAGGATGTGGGATCGGGGCTTTCCAGCAGGTTCATGGTGATGCCATGGTTGGCTTTCAAAAACTCCGCCTGATGGGTGTATATGGGCAGGATCTGACCGGGATGTGACATGATATTCAAGGTGGTATTGTAAATCTCGGACGCGCCGGCCTTAAGCGACATACCGCTTAATCCCAGGGCGCCCAGAGCGGCGGAACCGTGCAGAAATGTTCTGCGCTTCATAAGATGTGTGGTTGTCATTGCTCTTCCTCCGTTGTGGTAAATCGACGACCGCGAGGCCGTTTCAAATCCGGCAAAAAACCGGAATTTCGGCAAACCGCGTCACTGGGCGGCCTGGTTTGGGTTACAAATGTCCCGGACGGACTTCTTGATGGCGTCGGGGTCAAAAATCCTGTCCAGCCAGCCGTTTTGAAAAATCACCGGTTTGGCCTGCTCGATGGCCTGAAGGGCACCATCGGAAAACTGGCCGTCGGGATATGCGCCGAAGGCGATGGCCAGTTCGATATTGAGGTGCCCGAGAATGAAATCCCGGGCCGCCGCCTTGGGCACACCGCGCCTGACCGCTTCATCGGTGGCCTCACGCAACGCCAGAGATAAAGTCGCGCCAATGGTTTCGGAAAGCGCCGGCTCGAGAATGGCAATGTGCTCAAGGTCGCAGCGGTGGGACCGAACCACGGGGCTGTAAATGATCCGCGCGACTTCCTCGCACCCGGCGTAGTGGGCTTCCGGCCCCTGGATCAGGGCGCAGACAATGCCCTGTTTTGCCTTGATGCCGCCGAAAAAGTCATTTTGTGCGGCTAGCTCGGTTTCATTTCCAAACAGGGGTGGATGGCACGGATGGGTGCAAAAATAGGTCACATCGGCCCGGTTTGGCATTTCCCCTGCATGGGGGGCTGCCGCATCGAGGACGATGAGGGCCGCCCCGGATTTTACCTCATGGATGATCTGGTGGGCGACCCGACCGATCAGCGCGTCGGGGACCGCTAAAATGATAATATCGGCATCGCCAACGGCCAGCCGGCGTTCAACGCTTTGAATACCGAGAAGGGTGCGCAATTTTTGTCGGCCGGTTTCGGAAATTTCAACATGGGCAACCTCGAAGCGCGAGTTCTTAAGGTTTGTTGCCAGCCGTATCCCCATTTTACCGCCAGCGCCGAGCAGCGCGATCTTGGTCATGATGCCATCCTTGGTTTTGCAGCAGCTCCACCGCCCTGCTTGATCCAGTTGAAATAGTCGGGGGTGCCCATCTGCCCGCCCTTGAGCGCCAATTGCAGAACGGCGCGGGTGGGGTCCGTGCTGTGGGCCTCAAAAAGGGCCGCGCCGGGGATGGTGGGCGCCAGCGCGGTCAGGGCAAAAATGCCAAGCTGGCGGGCTGCGTGACCGGAGGTGTCGCCGCCGGCGATAATGGCCCGGCGCAAACCTGTGCGACGCAAAATTTTGTCCAGCGTCCGCCCCAGTGCAACACCGATTTTCCGGTTTGCCTGTTCGGGCGTCAGGCCGCTGGCTTTAACGGCACGTCCGAATTCGGCCACTGCAGGATCGTCGGGACCAAGTGCGGTGTAAATGATCGGGCTTGAGCCTTCAGAAATCGCCTGAACAGCACTTTTTGCCGCCCGTTCGCACGCCGCGTTGCAGGCGTGTTCGCTTTCGATGGCATGGGGGGTGTCAAAGGCAATCGCTGTAAAACCATTGTTGCGCGACCATGTGATCTGTGCGGCGGTTACGCTGGAAACCGAGCCCGAGACCACCACGACCGGGCCCAGATCCCCTGCCCCTTCCGGTTCGAGCTGTGTGCCGATCAGTCCTGTTTTGCGCCAGGCGGCCAGCAGCGCATATTCAATGCCCTGGGAGCCGACCGCAAAGACCCCCTCGCCACGATTTCCCCAGACAAGCCGGCCGACCGCCGCCATGTCTTCTTCACAAACAGCATCAAAGGCGATGATTTCGGCGCCCCGGGCCTGCTCGGCCACCAGCTTTGCCTGCGCGCCGTCCGGCGTCCCCAGATTTTCGACATCCACCAGTCCGAATGTCCGCCCGCTCTGGTGCCCAAGATGGCGGCTGACCTCTGAATCGTGGATGGGTGTCACCGGGTGCTTTGACATCACCGGGTGCCGGTCAAGGCGGTAAACGCCGTCCGGCGCGGCGGCAAACACATGCCCGAATGCCTGATACCGACGGATTTGCGGCGCCGCCACCAGCAGGGGTATCCAGGCGCTCTTAAAGACCTTAAAGGCAAGATCGATGGCTTTGCCGATGGAACCCATCGCGGGGGATGAATCCAGCGTGGAGCAGATCTTGTAATGGATGACCGGCGCCGCAAGCTGTTTCAGCCAGGCAAAAATCGCTGGCAGACTGGCCACCATCCATTCCGGGCCACGGGATCGGGCGGTGCCGGCAATTCCAATACCGCGCATGGCGGAAAACCGGGCCAACTGGGCGGCGGT
>JAADFY010000060.1 GCA_013152625.1 Alphaproteobacteria bacterium | reverse complement strand
ACATCGATACCGACCGCGTGCGTCTGGGGGCGGTGCGCGAAGCCGTGGGCCCCGGTTTTGACATCATGGTCGACGCCAACCAGTCCTTTGACCGGGCCAAAGCGATCCGCTGTGCGGCCATGCTCGAAGAATTCGACATTGCCTGGTTCGAAGAACCCCTGCCCGCCGATGATGTGGGGGGCCACGCCGATCTTGCCCGGCGCACCAGCGTGCCCATCGCGGTGGGCGAAAGCCTTTACAGCCCATCCCAGTTCAAGGACTATCTCACTACAAATGCCTGCTCCATCGTGCAGGTGGATGTGGCCCGCATTGGCGGCATCACCCCATGGCTCAAGGTCGCGCACATGGCCGAGGCCTTCAATGTCTCTGTTTGCCCCCATTTTCTAATGGAGTTGCACGTCTCGCTGGTTTGCGCTGTACCCAACGCGCCCATGCTGGAATACATCCCCCAGCTCGGTGCCATTACCCGCACCCCCATGACCACCAGTAAGGGCCGCGCCATACCGTCCGACCAGCCCGGCATTGGCATCGACTGGGACTGGCAAGCCATCCGCGCCCGGGCCATTCCCGGCCTCGGCGCAACGTTTGCAAAGGATTAGCCCCCGTGAAACCCAAGAACCCCGTAAAACCCTTACCCCCCGTAAAACCCATGGCAATGGTTATTGGCGTCAAGCCCGACCAGATCGCACAATACAAGCACTTGCACGCCAATGTCTGGCCCGAAATCCTGGCCAAAATCAGCGAATGCAACATCACCAACTACTCGATTTTTCTAAAAGAGCCGGAAAACCTGCTGTTTGGCTATTGGGACTATACCGGCACCGACTTTGCCGCCGATGCGGCCAAAATGGCCGACGATCCGCGCACCAAAGACTGGTGGGCCATCTGCATGCCCCTGCAAGAGCCCCTCAAAACCCGCAAAGAGGGCGAATGGTGGGCCATGATGGAGCAGGTGTTCCACCATGACTGATGCGCGCATTGAACGGCTTGGATCGTGCTATACCGGGGTCATACACGATGTCATGCGCACCATGGGCCACGCCAATTTCACCCTGCCGCCCCGAATCACCCCGCTTCAGCCGGAAATGACCCTGTGCGGGCCCGCCTTCACCATCGAAGGCCGGCTGGACGAAAAGGCCGATCCCCACGAAACCCTTCTTGCCTGGACCGGGCTTTTGTCGAAATGCAAACCGGGGCACATCTGGACGGCCCAGCCCCACACCCATGCCCTGGCCCAGATGGGCGAGCTATCCGCCGAAACCCTGCACGCCAGAGGCGTCCTCGGCTGCGTTCTTGACGGGGCCCTGCGCGACGCCAATTTTATACTGAAACTGGGATTTGCCAGCTGGCGCACCCATCACACGCCAAAGGACATTGTGGGCCAATGGCTCCCCACCGGCGTTGAAATCGACATCATGATCGGCAATGTGCAGATCCGCCCCGGCGACTGGCTCCATGGCGACCGCGACGGCATGGTGCGCATTCCCGCCGCCGATCTCGATGAAATCATCGAACAGTCCATTGCCGCCATGCAGACCGAAAACAAGGTGCGCACGGCCATTCTGGCGGGCGTCGATCCCCGGGATGCCTACCTCAAATACGGCAAGTTCTGACCGGTGCAGATAACCGAACTGCAAATTCGCTGTTGCCGCCACGAGGGTGCCGCCTTTTCCGGGGCCGCCATGCGGGACGGAATGGCCCGGGATGGCCTCGAATTTCTCGTCTACACCCTGGTCACCCAAAGCGGCCACAAAGCCTCCATGTTTGGTTTTGCGGGACGCTCGGCCCTGGGGGCGGGCCACATGGCCGCCGCCTCGCTTCGCCCGTTTCTGGTGGGCCGCAACGCGTTGGACCGCGAACTGATCTGGCACGACTGGCGGGTGGCCGACCGCTGGTGGCACCATGTGCCCATCTATCTTTATGGCCCTCTGGATTGCTGCTTGTGGCTGTTGGGGGCCGAGGCGGCCAGCCAGCCCCTCTGGCGCTACATTGGCGGGGCACGCAGCTCAATTCCGGTCTATGCCTCTTCCCCGATTCTGCCCGATGCGTCCGCCTATGCCACTGAGGCGTGCGCTGTGCGCGACGCCGGCCTGAAAGCCTATAAAATTCACCCGCCGGGCAAATCGCTGGAAGAAGATATTGAAATTCACCGGGCGGTGCGTTCGGCAGTGGGCGCCAAATTTACCCTCATGTCCGATCCGGTGGCCCCCTACACCCTTGAAGAAGCCATAAAGCTGGGGCGCGAACTGGAAACGCTGGACTTCTTGTGGCTCGAAGAACCCCTGCCCGACGAAAATTTCAGCGCGTTAAGAGAACTGACCCATATCCTCGACATTCCGGTGGTCGGCACCGAGGTTCTCGCCAAACACCCCTACTCGGTGGCCGAATGCATTGCGGGTCGGGTGGTGGACGCGGTCCGGGCCGATGTCAGCTGGTCCGGCGGTATCACCGGGGCGCTTAAAACCGCCCGGCTGGCCGAAGCCTTCCACATGAATTGCGAACTGCACACCACCATATTTCACCCCCTCGAACTGGTGAACCTGCACCTTTGCGGCGCGGTTAAAAACAACACTTATTTCGAGCTGTTATGGCCCATGGACATTTACAGTTTCGGCCTGCGCGAGCCGTTGCCCATTGCCAACGGCATTGCCACATTGCCCGAAAGCCCCGGCCTTGGGGCCGAACTGGACTGGGATTTCATTGAAAATGCAACGATTGCAGTGGTTTAGGGTATAAACAAGATGTCCGATCAAACCGATGACCGGCTCATCCTTTTGTCCCCGAAGGACAATGTTCTGGTGGCACGGGTGCCCCTTGGACACGGCGAGCCAATCTTGATCGAGGGGATCCATGTCGCAATGTCGGCGCCGCTCTCTATGGGCCACAAAATCGCCCGCCGGGATATTTTGCCGGGTGACAAGATCATCAAATACGGCGTGCCTATCGGCTCGGCCACCGCTTCGATCCGGCCAGGCGACCATGTGCACCTGCACAATCTGAAAAGCGACTATACCGCCAGCTACGCTTTGCAACCGGCTCAAACGCCCCCAATGCCGCCCCATGGGGCAAACCGTTCGGAAGACGGGCTATGAGCGACCGGAAAAACACACCCCTGTCAGGATACCAGCGAAAAGACGGGCGCACCGGCATTCGAAATCTGGTCGCTGTGGTCTATCTGGTGGAGTGCGCCCATCATGTGGCCCGGCAAATCGCTCACCCCACCAGCGCCCACAGCCACATCATCGGCTTTCCGGGCTGCTTTCCCAACGAATATGCCCAGACCATGCTCGAACGCCTCTGCACCCATCCCAATACCGGCGCCGTGCTGCTGGTCTCACTGGGCTGCGAGAGCTTTAACCGCCACAAACTCGAAAAGGTCATTGCCGATAGCGGACGACCGGTAAAAACCCTGGTCATCCAGGCCAATGGCGGCACCCGGTCCACCATCGCCGCCGGCCAGGCCTGGGTGGCCGACGCGGTGGCCCGACTGGCCAGAACACCCAAAGTGCCCATGAAAATTTCCGATCTGGTGGTGGCAACGGTGTGCGGCGGCTCCGACGGCACCAGCGGTATTTCAGGCAACCCCGCCGTGGGGCACGCCTTTGACCGTCTGGTTGCAGCCGGCGCCACCTGTATCTTTGAGGAAACCGGCGAGCTGATCGGTTGCGAAGAAATCATGGCCAGCCGGGCTGCGACCCCTGCCCTGGCCGAGGAATTGCGCGCCTCGGTGCACAAGGCCGCCCGCTATTACGCAACGCTGGGCTATGGCAGTTTTGCCGCCGGCAATGCCGAGGGTGGCCTGACCACCATCGAGGAAAAATCCATGGGCGCTTACGCCAAATCCGGCCAGTCGAGAATAAGCGGCCTGATCAAGCCCGGCGACGTGCCCCCCAGAGGCGGCCTTTACCTGATGGACGTGGTGCCCGATGGCGAGGTGCGTTTCGGGTTTCCCAACATTTCCGACAACGCCGAAATCGTCGAGATGATGGCGTCGGGGGCCCACATGACCCTGTTCGTCACCGGGCGGGGATCGGTGGTTGGCTCGGCCCTCGGACCGGTAATCAAGATCGCCGCCAACCCGCAAATGTACGAGCGGTTGCGCGAGGACATGGACATCAACGCCGGACGCATCATGACCGGAGCCGCCTCCATTGCTGCAATTGGCACCGAAATATACGATCAGGTCCTGGCGGTGGCAGCCGGTGCCACCACCAAATCGGAGGAACTGGGCCATTTCGAATTTATTTTAACCTACAAGAGTTTCGACCCCATCGGCCCGTCGTGCCTGCCGGTTTAGAGCAAATCCTGTTTTTGATGGACTCAAAACAGGGCTCTATGTCTTTAATCTATCGCGTTTCCGAACCGGATAACCGGATCCACTTATCCTGGAAACGCTCTGGGTCACAGACCGGGGTGAGCATCCTGATCATCGTGGGATTGCCTAATTTGACCATGGCGTAGCGAAAAACGGCGCGGGTTCCGGCCCGATCGCCATAAAAATAGTGTCAAACAGCAACAGTTGCGCCGGAACGCGCACACAATTTCCCCCAGACGCTGGACGCAACGCACATATCCCACTAGGACTTTCGGCGAATCTTGCCGGGGCGTAGTGGAGATAAACGAACTTGTCGATCGGTTTTGGCCTGGAGCGTTTAGGCCTGTTAACGCTCAAATTCCCCCGCACAGCAGCAATTCTCGTCCTTGCGGTCACCGCGATGTTCCTGGCCCAGTTTCCGCGCCTGAACATCGATGGCGATCTGTTGCGCATGTATCGCGGCTCCGGGATCGAATACGAACAATATATCAACCTTCGCGAGACATTCGGCACTTTCGAAAACGACGCCTATGTTCTTGTAACATCAGATAAATTGACCGAACCGGCGGTTCTGGAGCGCTTGCGCGAACTCGCGTTCGAGCTCGAACTCAATGAATTCGCGTTTGGCACCCTGTCGCCGTTTTCCCTCCGGCAACCCTCCGAACAGGAAGGTCAGACCGTACCGGCGGTGCCGGAGAACATGCAGACCCGGGCGGAAGTGGCCGCCGCCCTGACCGATCTGCGCGAAAACGACCCCATGATGCGCAATCTGGTCATGGCAGACAATCGCGGGCTGGTCATGATCCTGTTTCCAAATCAGGAAATGATCGCCGAATTCGGCGATGACGGCATGATTGCCAGTTTACGCGAACTGGTGGCCGACTATGAAAGCCCGGACTACAATATCGAGTTGACCGGGCCGCCCGTGTGGACCTCGGAGTTGATCAAAGCCAGTTTGCAGGATCAGTTCGTCTTTACCGTTTCCGGCATGATTTTAGGCTTTTTGACCTCGTTTCTGGTGTTTCGATCGTTCTGGGGCGCATTTCTGGCGACCCTGACACCACTGTTATCGGTGCTGTGGGTGCTGGGCGGGGTTACGCTTCTTTTTGGCTCCTTTACCTTTTTGACCAACATCGTAACCGCGCTGGTGATGGTGATCGCCTTCGCGGAGAGCCTTTATTTCTGTTTTTACTGGATGCGATTATGGAACGAGGGCGAGGACCCCTATGACGCCATTCGCCAGACGGTGGAACGGGTCAGTCCGGCCTGCGCGCTGACCTCAATTACCACTGTGATCGCTTTTGGATCGCTTGGGATTACCCAAAGTCAGGCCATTCAGGAATTTGCCGCTTCGGGGGCTTTGGCGGTCGCCATTGCCTATGTGGCTTTGGTGACGTTCCTGCCGCTGGCATTGCGCTTTGCGGTCCGGATGGGTTTCAAGCCAAAACGGTCGCCCTCGGTGGCGGTGACCGCCATGATCCCCATGGCCTGGTCTTTGGCCAAAAAACACGCAAAAATTGTTCTGCCCGTTTCCATTGTCTTTTTCCTTTTGCTGCTGATCCCCCATTTCAGTTTGCGGCCCGATTTTTCCTTTCGCGATTTCCTGCCCAAGGGCTCCGAAGCGCTGGAAACCTCGTCCCAGATCGATGAAGGGGTGGGCGGGGTGGCCCCAATATATATTTCCCTGCGCCTTGAAGATGGCGTCGCCGATGTCACCGACAAGGATTTTGCCACCATTCAACTGGCGCACAGCATCGCCGAGGAAAATTTCGGCAAGAACAAGGTCATTTCAGCCGCCAGCTTTACATTTTACGCCGACAGCGGGTTCACCCGCGCCCAGATATTTGACGCGGTGGGACCATTCCTCAAACGGCGTTTTATCACCGATGACGGCACCATGGCCATGGTGACCGCCTTTACGCCCACCAACACCTCCTCCCAGGAAATTCAGGATATTGTCATTAAATTGCGCGCCGATCTGGCCGCTGCCGGCATTGATTCCGCCCAGGTGGCCGGGTTCCGGGTGCTCTCATCGTTTGGCAGCGTAAAAATGATTCGCTCGCTTCAGCAGGGCCTGACGCTGGCGGTAGTTCTGGCTATTATTCTGATCGGCATCGCCTTTCGAAGCTGGAAAATGGCTCTTATTTCGATCATACCCAACTTCCTGCCTATCCTTGGCACCGAACTCTACCTGTGGTTGTCCGGTCAGGGGTTGCAAATCACCACGGTGATTTCCCTGACCATCGCTTTTGGAATTGCGGTGGATGACACCATTCATTTTCTTGCCCACTATCAACGGGCGCGGCAACTGGGCATAGACGTAAAAGAATCAGTTGAGCGAACACTTAACCGGGTGGGGCCGGCGCTTGTGGCCACGACACTGATCCTGTGCGCAGGCAACGCGGTTGTCATATTTTCCGCGCTTCCTCAGGTGGCCTTGTTCGGAACACTAACAGTACTGACACTGCTGTTTGCATTGTTGGGAGATTTGTTCATATTGCCATCAATATTGATTGGCGGGGCGCAGTGGTACCAGTCGATTGGAAGGAAAAAAAATGATCTGGCTTAAATATATGCGGCAAACGGCAGTTGCGGCAGGCGTTGGCGCCATAGCGCTGGGGGCGTTCGGGGCGCCTGTTGTGCTGGCGGCACCGGCGGATATCGAACTGGTGGATTCCTATGAAGGAGATTGGCGCGGACGGGGCACCACCCGGTTTGCCGGGGCCAGCTCATCAGAGACGGTTTTGTGTAACCTGACCATCACCGATGCCGGGCCCGGCAAGGTTGTATTCAAGGGCTTGTGTGCCCTGGCGGCAGGCAAACTGGATATGCGCGGCGCCATGGCCTACAACAGCGCCGCCAATCAGTATGAAGTTCGCATGACCACAAACACCCCGTACGGCAGCGGAGCGATTGGCAAACGGCGGGGAAAGACCGTGAATTTT
>JAADFY010000059.1:702-7976 GCA_013152625.1 Alphaproteobacteria bacterium | reverse complement strand
TTACGCTTTTATGGGGGCTGGGGATCGGGTTCGCGCTGTTTTTATTCTGGCTGGCCGCGGGGCCGCTTCTTATCGACTTCATGACAACCAACGCCGATATTCGGGCTGAAGCGCGACTTTTTATGTTCGCAGCGGCGCTTACCGCCTTTACCGGGGTCATCCCGTTCGTCCTCGACGGGGTCATGCAGGGTGCGACCCTTGGCACCATCATTCGCAACGGCATGGTGGCCGCAGCGGCGATATTTCTAGTGGCAGCACTGATACTGGAGCCGATTTTCGGGGTCAGCGGCCTGTGGGCGGCCATACACATCTTTTTCATCGCCCGGGCGGTAATATTCTGGGTGGCGGTGAACCGCGCCAAGCAGCGGCTGTTTTACTAGGCTCACCGGGGGGGTTCTCTTTTTTGTCTCACGGGCCGAAGCGCATGTGTCACGACGCGATCAAAGTTCCGCTTTTCCCGCCGCCCAATCCTTTGTTTCGGTGCCCACCAGCACCCCCGGTCCGGTCCCGCCCGCGTTTGTTATGGCTTCGGAAATGGCGGTTTTGATCTCGGTGATCAATTCAAAACCGCCAAAGACCAGCCCGGTGTACAACTGTATCGCATCCGCCCCGGCGGCCAGCTTGGCCAACGCTGTCGGCCCGTCATGAATGCCGCCAACGCCAATGATGGGGAATTTTTCGCCAACCCGCAGGCGCATCTGGGCCAGCCGCCTTGTTGCAAGATTAAACAGGGGCGCGCCAGACAGACCGCCCGCCTCGGCGGAACGTTTGAACCGCTCGACTCCGGTTCGGGACAAGGTGGTGTTGGAAATAATCAACCCGTCAAGATCGACCGCGCCGATTTCAGCCGCGATCTCGTCCAACCCGGCCTCGTCAAGATCCGGGGCCAGTTTGAGGAACACCGGCACCCGGAACGGGGCCCGGGCCCGCTCGGCCAGCACCTCGCCCAGCAGGCGCTTTAGTGCCTCACCGGACTGTAAATCGCGCAGCCCTTTAGTGTTCGGCGAAGACACATTCAGGGCAATATAGTCGGCCAAGGGAGCGAAGTTTCTCACGCCTTGCACATAATCGGCAACAAAATCATCGCTATTTTTGTTGGCGCCGATATTTACGCCGATGGTGGCGCCGGGCCGTGGCCTGTCAAGCCGGGCCATGGCCGGTTCATGGCCAGCGCTGTTAAATCCCATGCGGTTGATGATCGCCCCTGCCCCTTCAAGCCGGAACACCCTTGGTTTGGCGTTGCCAGCCTGGGGAAGCGGCGTGACGGTGCCGACCTCGGCAAAACCGAACCCCAACTGACACAGGGCATGGCCGACCTGGGCGTTCTTGTCGAACCCGGCGGCCATCCCCAGGGGATTGGGCAACCCCAGGCCGGCCAGCTCCAGGCCGAGATTTTCCGGGTCCGGCCGGGCCGGTTTTGGCACAGCCCCCATGCGAAGCGCGGCGATGGTCGCGGCATGGGCGGCCTCGGGGGGCATGGACAAAAGCAGTTCGTGGGAGAACTGGCGCGTGCCCGAGAGGCGAAAAAACCGGCCCAGTTCGGAAAAGGCCACGTCAAAGCCCCTCGGGAAGGTGTGCCGTGCCGTCAGCGGCAACATTTATCGGCCAGTCGTTGATGACGTGTTTAAGCATCAAGGGCTCATACAGATGGGGAAACAGCGCCCCGCCCCGGGAAGTCTCCCACTGCAAACCGGCCCCAAGGGCGTCGGTTTTTACCGCCAGAAGGCAAAGCTTGTTTTGCCCCGAAAAGTGCAGCTTTAGTGTCTGGCGCAACTGGCTGGCCGTGGAGAAATGAATAAATCCGTCCGCGAGATCAGCGGGCGCACCGGTAAACACCCCCGTTAAACTGGCATCGCGCCACTGGGCGCGGGTGCAGACCTTGTAAACCATCGATGGTCGGGTCGGATTTTGCATGACGCCTCTGTTTTGTATGGCGCCTCTATAGGGTGGAATTTCCAGCTTGGGAATTGAAACCGTCAACTGAATTTATCCGCCCGGACAGCTTGTGGCAGGCGATGGGGCGGCTCGTGCTTTACAAATGGGTTATACACGGATAATAGAATTGGGAGAATTTTCTCTTTTGGGATAAATTTCCCTTGACCATTCAGACTGCGCCCCATGATCACCCATAGCAGCGTGTGGCAAGCCATTGATGCGCTGGCAGAACGGCACGGATTTTCGGTGTCCGGGCTGGCCCGCCGGGCCAAGCTCGATCCAACCACGATCAACCGCTCCAAGCGGGTTTCCAAGACCGGTCGCCAGCGCTGGCCGTCCACGGAAATCTTGTCCAAAATACTCGATCTGACCAAGGAAACCCCGGAAGAATTTTTCAACCAGGGGCGCAACAGCGATCAGCCACGATCCATCCGGGTGCCGCTTTTGGGTCTGGCCCAGGCCGGGGCCGGCGGGTTTTTCGATGAAGAAGGGCACCCGGCCGGACGGGGCTGGGAGGAAGTTGCATTTCCCGATGCGGGGGGTGAACGCACCTATGCGCTCGAAGTATCCGGCGAGTCCATGATGCCGCTATACCGCCATGGGGACATTATCATTGTTTCGGCAACCGACCGGCCCCGGCGGGGCGACAAGGTGGTGGTGCGCACGGTGGATGACGAAGTGATGGCCAAAGTGCTCTATCGCCAGACCGCCAACACCATCGAATTGCACTCGCTTCATCGAGACCATCCGCCACGGATCCTGCCCGAAAGCAAGGTGGCGTGGATGGCCCGGATCAAGTGGGCCAGCCAATAGAGCGGGCGGACGGTCGGGAGGCAGACATTCATCCCGCCAGTTTCCCCGCCAGAGCCTGATCAATAAGCTCCCGGGTTTCGCTTACGCCATACAACGCTACAAACGAGCCGAAACGCGGGCCCTGATCCTGACCAAGCAGCACCTGATACAGGGCTGAGAACCAGGTCCGCAGCGGCTCGAACCCGGCGTTCTTGCCCACCTCATAAACCACGTTCTGAATGGCGGTGGCATCTGCAGGTTCGTCAATTTTCCCCAGGGCGTCGCGCAGGGCCTCTAGGGCGGAGCGTTCTTTATCGCTGGCGGGGCGGAAGGATTTTTTCGGCAATACGAAATCGGCAAAATAGCGAATGGCAAATCCGACCAGAAGGTCAAGCTCAGGGTGAGACTGAGGGGTGGCGTCGGGCACATAGCGCGAAATAAATCCCCACAGAACCGTTGCCTTGCGGGCATTGGCAGCCGATACCAGATTGAGCAGCAAGGCAAAGCTCAAAGGGGTTTCAGTAACCGCGGGGGCCCCGGAATGGATATGAAACAGTGGGTTGCCCAGCCGCTCGGCGACGGTTTGCCCCTGATAGGCGTTGGCAAAGGCATAATATTCATCCACCGCCTTTGGAATAACATCGAAGTAAAGCCGCTTGGCAGCCCGGGGCTTTTGAAACATATATAAAGAAAGGCTTTCCTGTGAAGCGTAGGCCAGCCACTGGTCCATGGTCAGGCCATTGCCTCTCGACTTGGATATTTTTTGCCCGTTTTCATCCAGAAACAACTCATAACTAAAACCTTCGGGGGGCTGCCCGCCCAGTTTTTTCAAAATCCTGCCGCCCAGACGCACCGATTCAATGAGGTCCTTGCCCGACATTTCATAGTCCACCCCGAGAACAAACCAGCGCAATGCCCAGTCCGCTTTCCATTGACACTTGACCGCGCCGCCGGTGACTTTGGTCACCATTTTTTCGCCGGTTTCAGGATCGGCATAGACGATGGTGGCGTCTTTGGGTCGGGTCTCTAACACCGGCACCTGCAACACAGCACCGGTGCGCGGGCAAACGGGCAAAAAGGGAGAGTATGTGGCCCGACGCTCTTCCCCCAGTGTCGGCAGCATGATTTCCATGACCTGGTCATACACCTCAAGCATGCGCACCAACCCGGCATCAAACCGACCCGAGGTGTATTGGTCGGTGGAACTGATAAATTCATAGTCAAAGCCGAACCGGTCCAGAAATGCGCGCAAACGGGCATTGTTGCCGGCACCGAACGAGGGGTATTCATCGGTAAAGGGGTCCGGTATCCGGCTGAGGGGCTGGCCGAGATACTGGATCATACGGGCCTTGTCGGGCACGTTGTCCGGCACCTTGCGCAATCCGTCCATATCATCGGAAAAACACACCAGCCGGGTGGGTACCGCATCTCTGGTCAGCAGCCGAAAGGCAAACCGGACCATTGACGTGCGCACCACCTCGGCAAATGTGCCGATGTGGGGCAGGCCGGAGGGGCCGTAACCGGTCTGAAACAGAACCGGGCGGGCCGAGGAATACTTGTCGGGGTTACGGTTTATTCTTGAGACAAGGCGCCGCGCCTCCTCAAACGGCCAGGCACGGGATGCAAGAGCGGCCTCAAAATATTCGTCGGTCAATACGGTTTTGTGTTCGGCCATAATTTCGTTTGCTCTTGGCTGCCCCGAGGCTGTAGTGCGTCCGGGGCGGGATGTGGCACGGGGCTATGGTCGCGGTCAATGGCGGGGCCGCACTCCGGCTCGAATTGTTGGCCCGGTACGCTTGTATTCACTGGTCGTCATACCTAACTTGCCAATTCCGAAAAGGCACCCTCAGGATATGGTCAATATGGCGCTTAGCACCCAGAACGCACTTGTATATATCATGGTCATTGTCTCAGCCGCCGATCGGGCCATGGCTGACGCCGAATTCAAAAAGATCGGCTCGATTGTTCGAAACTTTCCCATATTTGACGGGTTCGACGAGGCCGAGTTGCCGGAAATTGCCAACCAGTGCGCCGAACTTTTAGCCAGTCGCGGGCTGGCGGGCGTTCTTGACGAGGCCGTGCAGGCAGTCCCGCCAGAACTGGTGGACACGGTTTACGCGGTCGCCATTGAGGTTGCAGCGGCCGATCTGGACGTGCCAGACGAGGAAACGCGGGTGCTCGAAGTCATTCGCGACCGGTTTGGCGTGCCCGCCCTGACCGTGGCGGCCATTGAAGCCTCGGCCCGGGCCCGCCACCGCAGGGCGTAACGGATGGCTTTTGCGACGCCAACGCCCAGTGGAATTTCTCACCTTGTTCCGGCATTTCCATCATGTCGGTTAAACCATCGGCGTCTTGTGCATATATTTTGACGGGTTGATTTCAGAGGAGACCGCACATGGACAGGTTCACCGGCGGTTGCTCTTGCGGCAACGTTCGAATTGTTGCGCTGGGACTGCCTGACCGGGTTGGCCTTTGTCATTGTCTGGACTGCCGCAAGCATCACGGCACTCTTTTTCACGCTTCGGCGATATTTCCTTGCGATGCGGTAACGATCGATGGCGAAACAAGAGACTACGCCGGACGGTTTTTCTGCCCCCGCTGCGGCTCATCGGTTTTTGCACGTACCGCAGACGAAATCGAAGTGAACCTGGGATCACTGGATGCCCCGGACCAACTAGTGCCAACCTACGAAAGCTGGACCGTGCGTCGCGAAACCTGGTTGCCGACATTTGCGCTCACAAGACGATACGAGCGCGATCGCAACGCCACGGATCGCTTTGAAAGGTAGGTGGCACAAGCGGTGCCAAGGCGTCGTTACGAGGTAACCGATGGGTTTGGCAACGGGCCAAATGTCAGCAATGCGGACAAAGCCATTATGCTGTTTCAAGTCGAAATTTGAGAAACCGTGCACCATCGTATTCTGTTTCACCGACAAAACTCGCACCGAACCTTTCAAGCGCTCTTAGGTTTTTGCGCGATGGAGGTAAAAGGAAAGTTATGAATGGAATGCGCTCATCAGCGATGGCAAAATCAACTGCTTTTTTTGAGATGTGTATGCCGAGTCCAAAGGAATTTGGCTTTAGGACCAAACCGTAGTCCCATTCCTCACCCTCTTTTTGAAAACCGCCCCAACCGACGTATTTTCCGTTTGACAATATAGCCCAATGCCCAAGCCCATCACGGTTCCAGCACTCTTCCTTAGTCGCGACAAATTTGGCGACGGCAGATCTGTCCCAATCGAATGTCAGAAGCGGCATGTGCTCGGCAACGCGGGGACTGGACATGTGAGCAATAATTTCGTCCGGCTCTATCTCAGGTAGTCGGCCGAAGGTAATTTTGTGTTTCAATGTGGCCACCATCCATACGGTTCAGAGCATCTTAGTAAATATGCAACCCTCAGGAGGCAACATTCGATTGCATAGATGACAGGGATGAGCGGCGTGAACATAAACGCCGGGCCGATCACGTAAATATGCAGTGACCCGGGCATTGGTCTATATTAGTACTCCTGCATGTTGAACGGGCGCACTTTTTTGCGTCATCTGGAGCCAATATCATGCCATTGGAAATTTTCGGGGTCGCTGAGAGCCAATTTCGCCTGGGCAGTTTTATTGCCATCTTTGTCGTCATGGCGATCCTTGAAACCTGGCTGCCCCGGCGCAAGCGTCGCCATTCGCGTACCCGCCGATGGACAACCAATTTTGCCATTCTGGCCTCTGATTTCGCCGCCGTCAGCCTGGTCACCATCGCCATTCCCGTCACTGCGGTCATTGCGGCGATGTGGGCCTCGGACCGGGGCTGGGGGCTGTTCAACATGGTGGACCTGCCGTTCTGGCTGGAGGCGATCATTGCTTTTGTGGCGCTTGATCTGCTGATCTGGACCCAGCATCTGATTACCCACAAGATCCCGATCCTGTGGCGCTTTCACCGGGTGCATCATGCGGACCATGATCTGGACGCATCGAGCGGATTTCGCTTTCACCCGGTCGAGATCATCTTTTCGATCTTTGTCAAAGCCATCGCCGTTGTCGCGCTGGGGCCAGCGGCCATCGTGGTGGTGGTGTTCGAGGCGGCGGTCAACGGGTCGGCGGTGTTTAACCATGCCAACCTGAAACTGCCGCCCGCCCTGGACCGATTCTTGCGCCCCGTCATCGTCACCCCGGACATGCACCGGGTTCATCATTCGGAAATCCGGCGGGAGACCGACAGTAATTACGGGTTTTTCCTGTCGATCTGGGACCGGGCGTTCGGGGTGTACCGGGATCAGCCGGAAAAAGGCCATGACGGCATGGTGGTGGGGCTGCGGGATCATCAACAAAGCGGGCCGGAAAAAATCGGCTGGGCTCTTTTGTTTCCGTTTCGGAAATAGCCCCGTCGCGCACTAGAGCATATCCTGTTTTGATGGAATCAAAACAGGGCTCCTGGTCTCTTTTTGACGCGTGTCATTTGTCCGATAACCGGTGTCCACTTATCGGTGACACGCTTTAGTAAAATCCCACCGGAAACCATTTCAAAAACAGCTCGTCAAACGTGCCGTCGGCTTTGAT
>JAADFY010000059.1:0-622 GCA_013152625.1 Alphaproteobacteria bacterium | reverse complement strand
TAGGCGCGGTCAAAATAGGGCTCGCCCCAGAACCGGCAACAGCCGGAATTGGCATTCAGCCAGAAAGCGGCCCGCATGGCATCGCCAAAATAGGCGGTGGCCTGACCCGCAGCAACGGCGCTTAAGGCGGCGATCTCGTCGCTAAATTCCGTGATCGAGGCATCGGCAAAAAACCGCGCCGCGTATTTCGCCTGGGCTGACCCGCCGCGAACGGCCAGAACATTCCCGCTTTGAAAAGGTTCAAAGTCGCCACCGGTATCGCGGGGGACCACAAAACGGGCGGGGAAAACCATATAGACGGAGGAAAAATCAAAGCGGGCAGCAAATTGAGGCGAAATGGCCAGACCGGCGATGAGCGCATCGCCCTGATTTTCGGCCAAAGCATCGGCGGCCTGCTCCCAGGGCCAGGGCTGAATGGTGCATCTTGCCTCCGCGGCAAGACAGATCGCTTTGGCCAGATCCACATTGAAACCGATCAACTCGCCGCTGGTGTCGCGATAGTTAAAGGGGGGGAACCCGGGGGAGGTTAAAAACCGGATTGCGGGCACGCCGGCGCTGGCGGCACCGGGGGGACGCACGGATGGATCAAAGTGGTTGGGGAAGGTCTGGCCAAGCGCTGCCG
>JAADFY010000058.1 GCA_013152625.1 Alphaproteobacteria bacterium | reverse complement strand
CCTGATTATCTAAGGTTTTGATGGTGCTGCTGGGGAGAATCGAACTCACGGCCTCTCCCTTACCAAGGGAGTGCTCTACCACTGAGCTACAGCAGCCCGCAACGCGTCACGTAATTGCCTGCGACGGGTCACCGGGCGATTAACTGGCATATGGCCCCCCTGCGTGCAAGGTCAAAAACACTGGGATGGCGCCCCTTTATGAGTAATAGTGGTCCCGGTTCGAGATCAAGGGGTGAAACGGCGTGACCGGGTCAGACAAACAGACACAAAAAACGGAACGGCTGGCAGCGGCGTTGCGGCGCAATCTGAAGCAGCGCAAACAGCAGGCCCGGCAGCGGGCAGGGTCGGGAAGCGGGCAATCACTGGCCCCGCCCTCGCCAACAAAGGGTTAAATGGTGCCCCTCCGTCTTGTTGGCGCGATTGAAGCGGCCTATATTCGCCCCTCGGGCAATATCGCGTTTTCCCGCCGCCGAATTTTCAGGAAAGTTTGACCCATGGACAGAATTCGCCTTGTCGGCGGCAACAGATTGCGCGGTGAATTGCCCATTTCCGGGGCGAAAAACGCCACCCTGCCGCTCATGATCGCTTCATTGTTGACCGACCAGCGGCTCACCTTATCCAATGTTCCGCGCCTGGCTGATGTGGTTCAGCTTCAGCGCATTCTGGTCAATCACGGGGTTGGCGTATCGCTGGAAGGCCGACGGCGTGGCGAGACTGGTATGGGCGGCCAGCGGATAAGTTTTCACGCCGCCGATATTGTCGATACCACCGCCCCGTATGAACTGGTGTCAAAAATGCGCGCCAGTTTCTGGGTCATTGGCCCTTTGCTTGCCCGGGAGGGTGTGGCCCGGGTTTCGCTGCCCGGTGGTTGCGCGATTGGCACCCGACCGGTGGATTTTTATCTTAAAGGGCTTGAAGCGCTGGGCGCTGAAATTTCCATAGATGCCGGGTATGTTCAGGCCCTGGCGCCAGGTGGCCGTCTGCGGGGCGGACTGGTGCGGTTTCCGAAAGTTTCGGTCGGGGCCACCCATGTGGTCATGATGGCCGCCACTCTGGCACAAGGCCAGACCCGCATTGAAAATGCGGCCCGGGAGCCGGAGGTTGGCGATCTTGCCCGCTGTCTGGTGGCCATGGGCGCAAAAATTACCGGGATCGACACCGATATTCTGACCATTGAGGGCGTCGACCGGCTGGGTGGCGCCACCCACGAGGTTCTGCCCGATCGCATCGAGACGGGCACCTATGCCATTGCCACGGCGATGACCGGCGGTGATGTGTTGCTGCGCGGCGCCCGTCGGGACCTGCTGGCCACGGCGCTGGATGTTCTGGCCCTGACCGGGACCACCATAACCGAGGAGCCCGGCGGGGTCCGTGTCGCTCGAAACGGCAACGCCATTCATCCCGTCGATGTCGAAACCGAGGCCTTTCCGGGGTTTCCCACCGATTTGCAGGCCCAGTATATGGCACTGATGACCCGGTCCAGCGGCACGGCCAATATTCGCGAAACGATTTTTGAAAACCGTTTCATGCATGTGGCGGAACTGGCTCGCTTTGGCGCTGATATTCGTGTGGAGGGGCAAAATGCCAGCGTCACCGGGGTGAGCGAACTGATCGGCGCCGAAGTGATGGCCACGGATTTGCGCGCCTCGGTATCTCTGGTGATCGCCGGACTGGCGGCAAGGGGTGAGACCATCGTCAATCGCATTTATCATCTCGATCGCGGGTTTGACCGGCTGGAGGCGAAATTGGCCGGATGCGGTGCTGAAATCGAACGTCTTACCGGGTGATGAGCTGAACAGTTTTGTGCATCGGATTTGCCACCGGAACGGCCAGCCTATTGAGATTTGCCCTGCTTCGTCTTACCTGTTGCCGGTTGATTGCAATGCTTTGAGATTGAACTGATGACCGAATTGAAATTGCTTGCCCTTGATCCCGAGGACCTGCAGATCATTTCCACCTATGTCCAGGACGGCGTCGTCCGGGTGGGAGATGTGGGATTTGCCGAGCGCGACAACCGGTTTGCCCTGTTGTTAAACCGCTATGCCTGGGAGGTGGGTAACAGCCGCCGCTCGTCCGGCGAGCGCCGCCGATCCGCGCTGCATTTTGACCGGGTTCAGGCGGTACAGGCCACCGGCATCAATCTTGAAGCAACCGATGGCGCCCTGGAACTGCTCGGTCTGATTTTCGAGGAACAGGCTGCCCCCGGCGGGTTTATTACCCTGAATTTTGCCGGCGGCGGCACCATTCGTTTGCAAGTTGAATGTATCGAAGCCCGGCTGGCCGATCTCGGCGCCGCCTGGAGTGCCCGGGTCCGCCCCAGCCATGATCTCGAAACAAAAGACTGATGGGGCAATGACGGTTCGCCTGAACAGCGCTGATGCCGATTTTGAAGCCGGCTTTGCCCGGTTGCTGGATGTCTCCCAGAATACCGCACCTCAAATTGCAAATGTCGTTTCGGAGATCATCGCCAGCGTTCGCGCCGAAGGGGATGCGGCCCTGTGCCGTCTGACCGAAAAGTTTGACCGTGTTGCGCTGACCCCCGATCAATTGCCTTTTGGCGCCGGGGAAATCGAAAAAGCGCTGGATGAGACGCCGCCGGAGGTGGTTTTTGCCCTTCGGTTTGCCCGCGACCGAATCAAAGCGCACCATGAGCGCCAGATGCCGGCCAATCTCGATTATGTAGATGCCACCGGTGTGCGGATCGGCGCCATCTGGCGACCCATAGCCGCCGTAGGCATATATGTACCCGGCGGGCTGGCCAGCTATCCCTCCTCGGTCCTCATGAACGCCGTGCCTGCCGCCGTGGCCGGCGTGGGCCGGATCGCCATGTGCGTGCCAACGCCGGATGGGGTTATTTCGCCCGCGGTTCTGGCGGCTGCCCATATTGCCGGCGTTACCGAAATTTATCGTCTTGGCGGCGCCCAGGCGATTGCCGCCATGGCGTACGGCACCAGAACGGTTGCCGCCGTGGACAAGATTGTCGGGCCCGGCAACGCCTTTGTTGCCGAGGCCAAGCGTCAGGTGTTCGGCACCGTTGGCATTGACATGATCGCCGGACCTTCCGAGGTGCTCATCATTGCCGATCAAAGCGCCAACGGGTCCTGGATTGCCGCCGATCTTTTGGCCCAGGCCGAGCATGGCGCCGGTGCCCGGTCTATTCTTGTCACCACCAGTTCCGATCTCGCCGATCGTGTTGTCGTCGAACTTGAGCGGCAGGTGGCCCTGTTGCCCCGGGCCGAAATCGCCCGCAGCGGCTGGCAGGAGTATGGCGCAGTAATCGTCGTGGGCGATCTGGCCGAGGCGATGGATCTGGCCAATGCGATGGCGCCTGAGCATCTTGAACTGGCCGTCGATGAACCCGAAGCGCTGCTAAACCTTGTGCGCAACGCCGGCGCTGTTTTTCTGGGCCACCATACCCCCGAAGCGGTGGGCGACTATGTTGCCGGCACCAACCATGTGCTGCCCACCGCCGGTACCGCAAGGTTTTCTTCCGGCCTTGGCACCCTCGATTTTTTGAAAAGAACCGCAATATTAGGCTGCTCACCGGCCGCCCTTGCCGCCCTTGGCAATGCAACCAAAACTCTGGCCGAAGCCGAGGGGCTGCATGCCCACGCCAGTTCGGTTTCAATCAGGCTGAACTCCTGAATACCGCCGATAAATCAGGCCAGGAGGCCAAAACCGACCGTCTGGTCGCCCTGACCCTTGATCCCAACACCATCGTTTCCGTCGACCCCGATCAGGTCCATGAGCGGCGGGTGGCCATTTTCGATCTGCTGGAGGAAAACACCTTCGCCCCCGAAACTGGCAGAGGAGGTCCCTTCGCATTGCACCTGTCGATTGTCGGCAATCATCTGGCGCTGGAAGTGCGCGATCCGGTCACCTACGCCCCCATTTCCGCCCATTTGCTGTCCCTGACTTCGTTCAGGCGTTACATCCGCGATTATCACCGGATTACGGAAAGCTATTTTGCCGCCATCCGCACCGCCTCCACATATCGGATCGAGGCGGTGGACATGGGCCGGCGTGGCCTGCACGATGAAGCCGCCGAAGCCTTGCGCGCCCGGCTGGCGGGGAAAATTCGCCTAGATCACCCCACGGCCCGCCGCCTGTTCACGCTCATTTCGGCCATTCAGCCCCATACCGGCCGCCATGGTGCCGACACCGATGCCAAAACCTCAATCCTGTTTGTGTGCTCCATGAACGCGGTGCGGTCCCCCATGGCGGCGGCCCTGGCCCGCCGGTTTCTCGCTGGCGGTGCCATCACCCGCTCCGCCGGCGTGCATACGGGCCGGATCGACAGTTTTGTTCATGAAGTCATGGAGGAGGTGGGCATAGATCTGTCGGTTCATTCCCCCCATTCCCTGTCCGAACTTCATGTCACCCATCTCGATCTGGTGGTTTCCCTTTCCGATGACGCCCCAGAGGCCATAAAACAATCGGGCATAACGATTGGAAAAACCGAACATTGGCCTGTCCCCGATCCCAGCCGGGCCGAGGGCAATCGCGACCAGAAACGCCAGGCCTATCGTGCGGTGCGCGACCAACTCGATGAGATGATAAAAGAACACCTTGCGCCAATGGTGACCCAAGGTTCACAAAGCAAATGAGATTGTATAGGTTCCGCCCAAATCTGTGGCGGTTCTCGATCAGGAGATAGAATGCCAAAAGAAGAAGTGCTGGAGTTTCCCGGCGTAGTTACCGAATTGCTCCCCAACGCAACGTTCCGCGTCAAGTTGGAAAATGAGCACGAAATTATTGCCCACACGGCTGGCCGTATGCGCAAGAATCGCATTCGCGTCCTTTCGGGTGATAAGGTTCTTGTAGAAGTCACGCCCTATGATTTGACCAAAGGGCGCATCACCTATCGCTTCAAGTAACGGCATTAATTCGATGTCTCGTCGCCCGGAACTCATTCTAGCTTCTGCGTCGCCCAGACGGCTTGCGTTGCTCAATCAGGTGGGCATCGAGCCCGATCAGTTGTTGCCCGCCCAGATCGATGAGACCCCGGCAAAGTCTGAGCTGCCGCGCAAACTTGCCGATCGCCTCGCCCATACCAAGGCGTTGACCGCCCGGCACAAGGCCGAACAGGCGGGCACCGCCGATGGCGCGCTGGTTTTGGCCGCGGACACCGTTGTTGCCGTCGGCCGGCGGATATTGCCCAAAGCAGAAATGATGGAGGAGGCCGAGGGCTGCCTGCGATTGTTGTCCGGGCGCAGCCACCGGGTCTATACCGGTGTCTGTCTGATCAACCCTGCCGGTCAGGTACGGCGCCGGGTGGTGGAGACCCGGGTGCGGTTCAAACGGCTTTCCGCAAAAGAAATCGAGGCTTATCTTGCCAGCGCTGAATGGCGCGGCAAGGCCGGCGGGTATGCCATTCAGGGTTTCGCATCGTCATTTGTCATTCGCCTGCAGGGTTCTTATAGCGCCATTGTTGGCCTGCCCCTGCATGAAACAGTGGCCCTTCTGGTGGGTGAGGGCTATCCGGTGCATTTTCACTGGCTCAACAGTTCGTCGGGGCCCGAGCGTTAAATGGATAACCAAAAACCCGTTTCACCGGCAAAACCGGCAAAACCGGCAAAACCGGCAAAACCGGCAAAACCGGAAAGACCCTGCCCGATCTGCAAGAAACCCTCGGCGCAAAAACTGCACCCGTTCTGTAGTCGACGCTGTGCCGACGTGGACCTTAATCGCTGGTTGACTGGGGTTTACGCCATACCGGTCAGCGATCCGGAACCCGATATGATCCCGGGGGAGGACGATCACTGGGGGGATCGGTAACACGGGTGTCTGAGCCGTTGAACAATTGCCCGCCGGTTGCTGGACACGGGCCGCGAGCCCCCCTATAAACCGCACTCAATTCTGTGCGTCATTTTCGGCGCCGGACAACGTGCCCAGGTAGCTCAGTTGGTAGAGCAGCGGACTGAAAATCCGCGTGTCGGTGGTTCAAGTCCGCCCCTGGGCACCATAGTTTTCAATGACTTAACTGGAAGAAAATCTAAAGTACGCAGCGGCGCGTGTAATTCTTGTGTAATGAGTGAGGAAAACCGGGCGGCGAAGCGCACCTCAGAACTGCATTGGGTGCCCGTGCGAAACTTGTAGGGTTAGCGGTCTACTGGACCTTGGATAAATTATCCGGACGCTGAAGGCGATTTTCAAGCTTTGACATGGCCGTTTGAGTATGCGCGCCGTTCTGGTGCGCATAGCGGGCCACCATAATAAGCGTCTTGTGGCCTGAAATTCTCTGCACGGTCGGCAAATCGACACCTGCTTGAACCAGATGTGTCACAACGGTGTGCCGAAGGGTGTGAGGCTTGACGGTTTCTGGATCAAGGCAAGCCCTGATGACGGAGCGTCGAAAAGCCTTGCGAATGGTGTGCACGTGCCCAGTGCGACTACCGGGTGACGGGAACAGCCACTCGCAGCCCGGCGGCAGCATTTTAAGACGGCCAACAAGATATTGAGCGAGGTCCTGGGTTATCGGCTGTTCGCGCGCGCCCGATTTTGCTTTTGGTATCCATATCACGCGCCTGCCAAGATCAATGTCTGTGCGGCGGATCGCCAATATTTCTGAGTGCCTCATACCGGTTCGAAGCCCCACCATTACAAAGGCATAGACGTTCTCGTTCTGGTCATGGGATGCCGCTTCAAGAAGTGCCAGGCATTGGGGCTCTGTGAGATAAACAATCCTTGTGTTTTCCTCCTTGAAGCGTCGGATTTTTGCCGGCAGGGCCTTCAACCAACCCCATTCAACGGCCTTGTTGAGTAAGTGCGATAAAACCGCCAATTCACGATTGATAGTCGCCAGTGCAGCATTGCCCGTGCGACGCGCTTTTTTGTACCGCTCGATGTCGAATGTGCTGATCTGTGAGAGCGGGCTAGAACCAAAAAATGGGATAAGATGCTGATCAAGTTGACGGCGCTTCGCCCGAACATTTTTGCCGTCCTCCTCCATCAGGCGATCGACATAGCGGTCGGCGGTTTCTTTGAAACCAAGAGGTGTCTTTCTGCCTTCGGGCAAATCAAGACGCTTGTGGCGCGCGTCTGTTCGCACCTGCGCAATATAGTCTTCCGCCTGTCGTCTGGTCACACCGTCAGACTCGCGCCCAATCACCCGATGGATACGTCGCCGGTCGACCATGAGATTTACCGAAAAAACACCGTCGCCGTTGGCTTCTCGACGAAAAACTATTCCACCTTCCATAATTGCCCGATGAGCGGGCAACATCTTCATTGCGTGACGGGTTAGTTTGTTAAAACGTCGGCTCACGACCAGCCCCCGTAGGTTGA